>CAIYXG010000296.1 GCA_903930035.1 uncultured Actinomycetes bacterium
CGTCGACGAAGTCGCGGCGGCGGAGGGGCACCGGCACGGCCTCCATCGACGTGAACGACCCCACCAGGTCCAGGTCGTCCACCTGCTGGCTCGCAGAGCGCAGGGCGTCCGAGATCGCCGGGTGGTCGTCGACCGAGATGATGCGGATGGCTTGCACTTCCGCCACTCGCTGCCTCCTACTCGTTCGGAGGCTAACGGTGTGGCCGGGTGAGAATCCTCACGAAACTCCTGCGCTGCGGCGGCTGCGGAGGAGCACCCCGTGCTCTGGCAGCATGGCCCCGTGAGCGAGGACGTCACCGCCGCCACGTCGGCCGAGCCGGACGCGCCGCTGTCGGCCCGCGTCCGCCGGAGCTTCGGCGACGCGGTGCAGCGGAGCCACGCCGTCCAGCGGAAGGTCAACGAGCTGCGGCCCGACACGCCGCTGCTCGACGCCGGGTTCGACCTCTACGACCGCGACGCCGGGGCCGGCGGCAGCCTGCTGGGCGGCGCCCTGGCGTTCCGCCTGTTCCTCCTGGCGGTGCCGACGCTCCTGCTCGTCTACTCGGGCCTGGGGTTCTGGAGCTACAGCGGCAGCTCGGTCCCGGCGGACGCCGGCAAGGACCTGGGGTTCTCCCAGGCGATCCTCACCACGATGGACGAGGTCGGGACGCAGGCGTCCCAGGGCCGCTGGCTGACCCTGCTGGTCGGGCTGTGGGCGCTGCTCCTGGCCATGCGGGCGCTCATCAAGGCGCTCCGGGTCGTGCACATCCTGGCGTGGGACCTGGAGCGTCGTCGGTCGGCGCGCTCGCTGACCTCGGTGCTCGTCGGCCTGGGCGTCCTGGCCGGCGTGTTCCTCTACACGCTGGCCGGCTCGTGGCTGCGCGACCGCACGCCGGGCGGCGGCATCGCGGTGTCCTTCGAGCTCGGGCTCGGGTGGTCGGCGATCTGGCTGGGTGTCCAGCACCTCCTGCCCCGGCCGCGCGGGACGGGCTGGAAGGACCTGCTGCCGGGCGCGCTGCTCTTCGGGCTGGCCATGGAGGCCCTGCACGCGGCGACGGTCTTCTACATGGCGGGCCGCGTCTCCCGGATGTCGTCGACCTACGGCCCGCTCGGCGTGGCCGCAGTGATGCTGCTGTGGCTCTTCGTGGTCGCCCGCTCGATGGTGGGCGCCGCCATGCTCAACGCCACGGTGTGGGACCGTCGCCGGCGCGGTCTGCGCAGCATCTCGCCCGTCGACCTGCGGGCGATCTTCGGCTCCGGCCGGCGCACGGCGACGACCGACGAGGACCCGCCGGCCTGAGCCCCGGTTCAGGCTCTCAACCGTTCCTTACTCTTCTCACGGACACTCCTGACCGCTGCCCGGAAGGGTGGGCGGCGCACGGCACAGGTGGTGCCGGCAGGAACGAGGGACCACACGATGGACGACACGACGACACCTGACCCCACGAGCCCGGGCCGTTCCGCCCGGCGCCGGCCCGCCCGGCAACGTCCCGCCGCCCGCACCCGGCTCGCCGTCACGTTCGGCAGCATCGGGGCGCTCGCCGGCCTCACGGCGGGCCTGGCGCTCGACGGTTCGTCGGGCAGCACCGAGACCGCGGCCGCCCCCGACCCGGCCCCTCCCACCGCCCAGGAGGTGGCCCGTCCCGCGGAGTGGGACGAGGAGGAAGAGGACGAGAGCTGGCTGGAGCGGATCGGCGCAGAGGTCGGCGCGCGGCTGGCGGGCGACGAGGGCGAGGGAGAGAGCTGGCTGGAGCGTGTCGGCGCCGAGGTCGGCGAGCGGCTCGGCGAGTACGACGAGGACGACGACGACGAGGGCTGGGGCACACCGGTCCCCGGCCGGTCCGGTGGCGAGTACCCCCAGACCCGCAGCTCGGGCAGCTGAGCAGGACCCACGTTGCGCGAGTCGACCTTCCCCGCCATGGGCAGCACGGCCCACGTCCTGGTGGTGGGCGGCCCTCACGACCTGCTCGGGCGCGCCGCGGCGCGGATCGAGGAGCTGGAGTCGCGCTGGAGCAGGTTCCGGCCCGACAGCGACGTCAGCCGGCTCAACGCCGCGCCGCCCGGCCAGGCGGTCGAGGTGGCGGCCGACACGCTGCTGCTGGTCACCCGGGCCCTGGAGGGCCACGCCGTGACCGGCGGTGCGTTCGACCCGTCCATGCTCACGCAGCTGGTCGACACCGGGTACGGCGAGTCGCTGGTGGACGACCTGGCGTCCGGCGGCCCGGTCGTGCGGTCGATCGGCGACCCCGGCCCGGCCCGCCACGGCGACCTGTCGCACGAGTTCGTGGTGGACGCCGACGCCGGCACCGTCACCCGCGCCTCCGCGCTGCAGTTCGACCCCGGCGGCCTGGGCAAGGGCCTGGCCGCCGACCTGGTGGCCGACGACCTCATGTCGGCCGGTGCCGACGGCGTGCTGGTCAACCTGGGTGGCGACCTGCGCGCCACCGGCACCGGTCCTGACGGCGGGTCGTGGCACATCGAGGTCGAGGACCCCCGCGACGGCTCGACACTGGCGGTCGTCTCGCTCGACGACGGCGCGCTGGCCACGTCGTCGCGCCTGCGCCGCCGCTGGACCGACGGCGACGGCAACGAGGCCCACCACCTGCTGGACCCCTCCACCGGACGCGCTGCGGCCACGGCGACCACGGGCGCCACGGTGGTCGCCCGCTACGGCTGGCAGGCCGAGGTGCTGGCCAAGGCGGCCTTCCTGGACGACGTCCGACCGGACGACGTCTTCACGCTGGTGGAGCAGCTGGGTGCGGCGGCGCTGGTGGTGACCGAGGGGATGGTGCTCCCCACCGCCCGCTGGGCCGACTTCGTGGTCACCCCGCCGGCCTGACCCCCGGCCTGACCCCCGGCCTGAACCCTTACGAGCCCGGTGCGACGGGCGGCAGGGGCGACGGGTCGGGCGTCCGCAGGCCGTCGAGCAGGATCCGCACGAACCGCTGGCGCTCCTCGGTCGAGCACGGCTCGCCCGTCGCCGTCACGGCGCCGGCGAGCCCGGCGAACAGCAGCCGGAGGTCGGCGGGCACGACGTCGGCCCGCACCTGTCCGGCCGCCTGCGCCCGGGCGACCGCGGCCCGGAACCCGGTGGCGATCTGGAGCTTCACCTCGGCGACCTCGGGGGAGAGGTCGTCGGTCGCCCGCAGGCGCTCGGCCAGGCCGGGGTGGCGCGACTGGTGCTCGGTGAGGCCCAGCAGGAGCTGCTCCAGCGCCAGGGCCGCGTCGGGCTCGGCCGACGCCTGTGCCAGGAGCTCGAAGATCGGCTGGCAGGTGGCGACCAGCGCGGCGTCGACCAGGGCCTCCTTGGTGGGGAAGTGGCGGTGGACGGTCCCGACCCCCACGCCGGCCGCACGGGCGACCTCCTCGACCGGGACCGAGGTCCCGCGCGCGGCAAAGAGCTCCTGGGCCGCGGCGAGCACCTGCTCGCGGTTCCGCTGTGCGTCGCTCCGCATGAGTGAAGTCTGCCACTCCGGGGTGTAAACGGAACATCGGTTCCGTTTAGACTGTCGTCCCGCCCCGTCCTCTGGAGATCCCCCGATGTCCTCCACCACCTCGCCGGCGGCCGCCGCGCCGCTCTACGAGGACCCCACGGTCTTCGCCCGCCGCTGGAAGATCCTGTCCGTCCTGTGCCTGAGCCTGCTGATCGTGTTCGTCGGCAACTCGAGCCTCAACGTGGCCATCCCCACGCTGGCCCGCGACTACGACGCCACCACGTCGTCCTTGCAGTGGGTGATCGCGGCGTACTCGCTGGTCTTCGCCGGCCTCCTGTTCACCTCGGGGTCGATCGGCGACCGGTTCGGCCGCAAGGGCGTGCTGCAGTTCGGCCTGGTCGGGTTCCTGGTCGCCGCGCTCCTCGCCACGTGGTCGACCTCCATGTGGCAGTTCATCGCCTGCCGCGCCCTGATGGGGGCCTCGGCGGCGTTCATCATGCCGTCGACCCTGTCGATCCTGGTCAACGTGTTCCCGCCCTCCGAGCGGGCCCGGGCCATCTCGATCTGGGCGGCGGTGACCGGCGGTGCCGGCGCCCTCGGCCCGGTGGCCAGCGGCTGGCTCCTCAGCCACTTCTGGGTCGGCTCCATCTTCCTGGTGAACGTGCCGTTCATCCTCCTGGCACTGGTGTTCGGCGCCGTCGTGGTGCCCCGGTCCAAGGACCCGTCGCACGCCGCGCTCGACCCGGTGGGCGCCGGGCTGTCCATCGTCGGCCTCTCGGCACTCGTCTACGCGCTCATCCAGGCGCCCGACGTCGGCTGGCTCAGCGCCCCGACGCTCGCCGCGTTCGGCGTGACCGCGGTCGCCGGCACCGCGTTCGTCTGGTGGGAGCGGAAGGTCGCAGTGCCGATGCTCGACATGGCGCTGTTCCGCAACGCCGCGTTCAGCACCAGCACGGCCGGGATCACGCTCGTGTTCGTGGCCATGTACGGGGTGATGTTCCTGGTGACCCAGTACTTCCAGCTGGTGCTGGGCTACACCCCGCTGGGCTCGGCGGTCCGGTTCCTGCCCATGACGCCCATCATGATCCTGGTGGCGCCGATGACGCCCCGCCTGGTCGCCCGGTTCGGCGCCCACCGGACGGTGGGGGTGGGGCTCCTGCTCGTGGCCACCGGCCTCATGATGTTCCGGGGGCTCGGACTCGGCACCTCCTACTGGTACGTGCTGGCGTGCGTCGGGATCATGATCAGCGGCATGGCGGCGTCGATGTCGCCGTTGACCGCGGCCCTCATGTCGGCGGTCCCGCCCGAGCGGGCCGGCTCCGGCTCGGCCATGAACGACGCGACGCGCGAGCTGGGGGCGGCGCTCGGCGTGGCGGTCCTCGGGTCGATCGCGGCATCGAAGTACGCCGTGGCCCTCGACCGGGTCCCCGGCCTGGACCAGCTCCCGGCCGACGCCTACTCCGCGGTGCGCGACTCCCTGGGTGGGGCGGTCGTGGTGGCCCAGGAGATCGGCGGGGTCCCGGGCAGGGCGCTCGCCACCGTGGCCCAGGAGTCGTTCCTCGGCGGCCTGCACCTGGCCGTCACGGTGGGCTCCGTGCTCTGCGTGGTGGCCGCCGCCGTGATCTGGAAGTTCCTGCCCGCCCGCACGGAGCCGATCGCCGGGCACGGGCCCATGACCAAGGTGGACGCGGTCGAGTTCACCGCCGAGCTGGGCGTCGGCGGCGTCCCGGTGGTCTACCCGGAGGAGCAGCTCTAGCCCTGGCGGTCTACCGTCGGGGCCGGGGCCGGCTGCGACGGACGGCGCGGTCCCGGACAGGCTCCCGGAGGAGGTCCCGTGCAGCAGCTCGACGGCAGGGTGGCGGTGGTGACCGGCGCCGGCAGCGGCATCGGCCGGGCGACCTCGGTCGAGCTGGCCCGCCACGGGTGCCGGCTGGCCCTCGTGGACCGGGACCCCGACGCCGCGCAGCAGACGGCGGCCCTCCTGCCCGCGGGCGCCCACGCCTCGGTCCACCAGGTCGACGTCCGGGACGCCGACCGCCTCGCCGAGCTGCCCGACGAGGTCGTGGACCTCCACGGTGGGGTCCACGTGCTGATGAACAACGCCGGCGTGACGTCGGCCGGGCGGTTCGAGGACGAGTCGGTCGACGACCTGCAGTGGATCATGGACATCAACGTGTGGGGCGTCGTGCTCGGCTGCCGGGCGTTCCTGCCGCACCTGCTGCGGGCCGACGAGGCGCACATCGTGAACATGTCGAGCATGGTCGGGCTGCTCGGCCTGCCCCACAACGTCTCGTACTCCCTCACCAAGGGCGCAGTGCGCTCGTTCTCCGAGGCCCTCCGTGCCGAGCTGGTGACCACGCGCGTCGGCCTCACGGTGGTGCACCCGGGCGCGGTCCGCACCAACATCACCGAGGGCGCACGGGGCTCCGAGGCCGACCGGCTCGCCCAGATGGGCCGGTCCCGGCTGGCGCCGCTGGCCATGCGGCCGCCCGAGACCGTGGCCCGCAAGGTGGTGCGGGCGGTCCAGTCCGGCCGTCCCCGCCTGGTGGTGGGCCCTGACGCCCACCTGGTGAGCCTGTGGTCCCGGCTGGCGCCGGGCCGCTCCGGCCTGGTGGGCCGTCTGACGAACCGGCTGACGGACTGACCGCCGGGCGCCCCGGGCCCGGGTGCCGCCCGGAAGATTGGTGCTTGCCGCTGAACCCTGTTCAGGTCATCATGTCGGCGTCCGGCCGTCTGGCGGGACGGGCGATCTCAGTTGGGGGACTCATGAAGATTCAGGCTCGCGCCGCGCTGGGCACTGCGGTCACGTCCGCTGCCCTTGTCCTGGGAGCGTGCGCGCCGGCGCCCGCCCCGACGTCGACGACCACCACCACGGCGGCGCCGACGACCACCACCACGGTCGCCCCGACGACGACCACGACGGTCGCCCCGACCACGACGACCACCGTCGCGCCGACGACCACCACGACGGTGCCGCCCACCACGACCACGACGACGACCACCACGACGGTGCCGCCGACCACGACCACGACGACGACCACCACGACGGTGCCGCCGACGACGACCACGACCACCACGACCACGACGACGACCACCACGACGGTGCCGCCGACGACGACCACCACCACGGCCCCGCCCGCCGCCGTCCGCACGGCGCTCGCGGCGTCGTGCTCGGCCACTGCGCTCGGCCAGACCTCGACCAACGCCCTCAGCACCGGCGTCACGGCGCTGATCCCGCCGTCGGTGGGCGCCGGTCAGGACTTCCAGGTGGAGCTCACCGCCGACCCGATCGTGGTGCCGACGTCCGGCGGCGGCTACCCGATCCAGAAGCTGGCCAACGTGCAGATCCGGTTCAACCTGCCTGCGGGCGCGACCTTCAAGTCGGCCACGCTGTCCGGCGGCGCCAACCTGGGCACCGGCGTGCCGACCGTCTCCGCCTCGGGCGGCCTCATCATCCTGAAGGTGCCGGGCAACCTGGCCCCGGGCACGACGGCCACGCTGCCCAAGGTCACGGCCACGCTGACCGCCACCGGTGCGGTCGGTGCGTCCCTGCCGCAGCAGCTGCACGGCACCTCGTACAGCGACTGGGGCATCTTCTTCGCCGCCACGGTCACCAACATCCCGCTGTTCGGCTCGGCGACCGCCAACACCAACTGCTTCGCCAACCCGAACCCGGTGCTCGGCTCGACGGTCATCAACTGAGCACCGTCCTGACGCCGCAGAGGACCGTCCGACCCGGCGCCCGGCGCCGTGGGCGGGCGGTCCTCGCCGTTCTGGCCACCGGCGCCGCCGTGCTGACGGCCTGCTCCTCGACCGAGGGCGGCGAGGCGGCGCCGACGCCCGCCCCCCGGCTGAACGAGATCCAGTTCCTGGCGAGCCACAACAGCTACCACGTGCGCGCCGAGCAGCCGCTGTTCGACACGATGCTCAAGTTCTCCGAGGACCTGGTCCGCACCATCGAGTACTCGCACCCGCCGCTCGACGAACAGCTGGACCTGGGCCTGCGCGGCTTCGAGCTGGACGTCTTCGCCGACCCGGAGGGCGGCCGCTACCGCGAGCGGCTGGGTCCGAAGATCCTGAACCTCCCGACGGCGGTCGGCCCGGCCGAGCTCTCCGAGCCCGGGTTCAAGGTCATGCACGTGCAGGACATCGACTACGCGACGACCTGCCTGACCTTCGTGGACTGCCTGGAGACCGTGAAGGCGTGGAGCGACGCCCACCCGGACCACCTGCCGATCTTCATCCAGGTGGAGCCGAAGGAGGACACCCTCGAGGTGTCCGGCCTGGACCTGGTGGAGGCACTGCCGTACACGCCGGAGCTGATGACGGCGCTGACCGCCGAGGTGCGGTCGGTGTTCCCCGACGAGGACCTGCTGACCCCCGACGACGTCCGCCGGGGTGCCCCCACCCTGGCCGCCGGCCTCAAGAAGGGCGGATGGCCGACCGTGGACAGCCTGCGGGGCAAGGTGATGTTCGCCCTGGGGAGCAGCGGCCCGCAGCGGGACGCGCTCATGGCGGCCTTCCCCGGGACCCGGGGCGGCGTGTTCTTCCCCGACTCGGCGCCGGGGGACCCGTTCGCAGCCTTCGCCGGGCTGGACGACCCGCAGACCCCGGCCCAGCAGCAGCGGATCCGGGCTGCGCTCGACGCCGGGATGATGGTGCGCACCCGCACGGACGCCGACCTGCTCGAGGGCCGGTCGGGCGACATGACCCGGGCGACGAAGGCGTTCGCCTCCGGGGCCCAGGTGGTGTCGACCGACTTCTTCCGTCCGCTCCCCGAGATCGGTGGCGACTTCGTGGTGCGACTTCCCCAGGGGGGCGTGGCGCGGTGCGACCCGGTCACGGCACCGCCGGGCTGCGTCGTCCCCCGGGAGACGGGAACGGCCGGCGCCGGGTAGCCCGATCCGCAGTTTCCGGCGCACCGTCCGGGGCGGCTCCGTAGTATTTGCGGAGTGAACGACTCTCCTGCCGACCTCCGAGCCGTCGGTGACGTCGACCCGGTCACCCGCCACGAGGTCCGTCGCCTCGCCGTGCGGGACCGGGGACCGTGCGTCTCGATCTACATGCCGACCCACCGGTTCCGGCCCGACATCGGCGAGGACCCGCTCCGGCTGCGCGGCCTGCTCGAGGACGCGCACGCCCGTCTGTGCGCCCTGGGCCTGCGGTCCCCCCGGGCCTGGGAGGTCCTGGCCCCGCACCGTGAGCTCCTGGGCCGGCTGGACTTCTGGCTCCACCAGTCGCTCGGTCTCGCCCTCTTCGCCGCCCCGGGGTTCCACCGGCGGTTCCGGGTCCCGGTGCCCCTCGAGCAGGAGGTCACGGTGGGCAGCCGGTTCCGCGTCCGCCAGCTCCTGTCGCTCCCGTCCGGCGACGAGCAGTTCTCCGTCCTGGCGCTGAGCCCGCACCGCGTCCGCCTCTTTGCTGCGACCCCCACCACGTTCGCCGAGCTCCCGCTGGCCGACGTGCCCGGCAGCGAGGCCGACGCGCTCCCGTTCGACGACCCTGAGCGGCACTCCCACACCCGGTCGCCCCTCGGCCGGTCGCAGCGGCTGCACGGCCACGGCGGCGACGACCCCCCGCAGGCCGAGGAGCTGGTGCGGTTCCTTGCTGCGGTCGACCGCGGTCTGCGCTCGGCGCTCGGCCCGGACCGGGGACCGCTGGTGGTGGCTGCGACCGGCCCCGACGTCGACGCGTTCTGCCGGGTCACCCGTCAGCCGGAGGCCGTCGTGGGCCGGGTCGAGGGGGACCCGGCGCGCTGGGGCCTCCGCGAGCTGCACGACCGGGCGTACCGGGCGGCCCGCCCCGCCCTCGAGGCCGAGCGCCTCGCCGCGGTGCGGCGCGTGCACGAGGCACCCGACGAGCACGTGCTGGTGGACCTGGCCGAGATTGCGCGTGCGGCCGAGCAGGGCCGGGTGCAGTCGTTGCTCGTGGCCGCGAGCTCGCCGTTCGGGCCCTGGGCCGGTGACACCCTCGACCAGGCGATCGCCGCCACGCTGGGCCACGGCGGCACGGCGCTGGCCGTCGACGAGGTCGACCTGCGCAGCGGGTCCCAGGAGCCGGCGGGTGCGCCCGTGGCCGCGCCCTGCGCCGCCGCGGTCCTGCGGGGCTAGTGCCCGCCGGCCAGAACCACCCGCTGCCCAGCCCGGCGGTCCAGGACCGGCCGGGTCAGAACTGGACGGTTCAGAACTGGACGGGTCAGAACTGGACCTTGGGCGGTGCCTCGTTGGCCTCGGGGGCCTCGTAGAACACGCCCTTCTCCACGCCGGCGATGCCGACGAGGAGCGACCACGGGATGGTCACCATGGTGCGGTTCAGGGTGGCGCACGCGTCGTTGTAGTACTGGCGGGCGAACGCCAGCTGGTCCTCGGTCCGGGCCAGCTCGGTCTGGAGCTGCTGGAAGTTCGTGGACGCCTTCAGGTCCGGGTAGGCCTCGGCGACGGCAAAGAGGTTGGCGAGCGCCTGGCGCATCTGGCCGTCGGCCGCCGCCTTCTGGTCGACGGTCCCGGCGGACTGCGCGGCGGCCCGCGCGGCGGTGACCGCCTCGAAGACCCCCTTCTCGTGCGACGCGTAGCCCTTGACGGTCTCCACCAGGTTGGGCACCAGCTCGGCGCGACGGGTCAGCTGGACGTCGATGCCGGCCATGGCCTCGTCGACGCTCACGCGCTGCTGGCGCAGACGGTTGATCCCGGTGACGACGAACAGGCCGACGGCCACGACGAGCACGACGATGACGATGATGATGGTGAGCATTCAGTCTCCTTGTCGCCGGTCAGCCTGTCATGCCCCGGTCCGGCCGTCGACAGTCCATGGCCCGGTCACCAGGAACCGCCACCGCCCCCGCCGCCGCCCGAGCCCCCGGAGAAGCCGCCACCGCCGCCGCCCGAGGCGACCTGCGACGCGGCGTAGCTCGCCGACGCCGCCCCCACGGCCGCGTTGAACGAGTCCGAGAGCGACATGTCGTGCCAGCTGTGGACGCCGCCGGTGCCCCAGTAGACGTAGGGGACCGTCGCGCTGTCGAGCGCCACGCCCTGCGCCTCGTACCGCCTGGCCCACTCCTCGCCCACGCCGAGCGCGAGCGCCCACGGCAGGTAGCGAGGGAACCAGTCCAGGTGGGCCGCGGCGTCGAACCGGCTCTCCGACGAGTCGGTCGAGAGGAACCGGGCGAACCCGCCGACCCGGGACCACAGCTCGCGTCCTTGCTCGTTGTGGACCGTCCGGGTCCGCGGGTCCATGACCACGCCGAGCAGCCCGACGCTCAGGACGGTGGCCCCGACCAGGAGCGGGACGTTGCGGCTCGCCGACCCACCGAAGTGGTAGACGCCGGCCATCGCCAGCACGCCCCCGGTGGCGATCCAGCCCACGGCCCGGGCGACGGCCCCGGCCCGCGACCGGGTCAGGTAGCCCTGCTGGGCTGCGTCGAGCGCGTGGCCGAGCGCCGTCTTCGCCTTGGCGATCTTCTCGCCCGAGGTCGTGGACCGGCTGACCGTGAAGTGCTCGCCCGCCGTCTCGATGCCCAGCTTGCGCAGGACGTCGAGCTCGCCGGGCTCCATCTGGCTGACCACGGGCTCCGCCACGCAGGCGACGGTCCACCTGGCGTCGTCCGACTGCGTCAGCTGCAGGACCCCGCGCTCTGCCATGTGGAAGAGCGTCGCCTGCAGGTCGTCGGGGCCGCCGGCCTCGTCCAGGATCCGGACCGCCAGCGCCGGCGAGATCCCCTCGGGCGGCTCGAACAGCACCGGCATCCCGGGGGAGCGCTCACGGGTCGCCCGCCACAGCGCAGCGGCCGCAACTGCGCCCGCCACACTGAGCAGCCCGGCGAACAGCCAGGTGGTGGACGACGAGGTGGGGACCGGTCCCGGCGGCGTGGGCACCGCGCCCTCGGCGAAGGTCACCCGGAGCGTCACCGGCGTGTAGGCCTTGAGCGGGCCGGTGGTGAGCCGGAGGCGGGTGCCCTCGAGCGTCGGGGAGCACTCGGTGCGGCGGCCCTGGACGCACTCGACCTTGAGGGGCTCGGCGGGGAGCACCACCTCGACCTGCACCTGGTCCATGGTCATCTGCCAGCCCGACCCCACGACGTTCCACCACCAGACCACGGCGCCGTCCTCGCCGCGCTCGAGCACGTCGGTGGTGGTGGAGCCGATCACGTACCGGTGCTGGCCGGGGGTGAGGACGACGTCGGGGTCGCCGATGCGGAGGGAGGCGGTGCCCTTGTTCGACGGGACGAACTCGGCCCGCTCGACCTGGCCGTCCCGGGTCACGGTGACCTCGCTCACGGGGTGGTCCGGCCCGTTGCCGCTCCGCGGGGCCGTGTCGAAGATCCGGAAGATGCCGCGCCGGTCGAACCCGGTGTTGACGTCGATCTCCTCGATGCTGCGCAGGACCCCGTCCTTCGACAGCTCCATCCCCACCTTGTACGCGGTGATCGACGAGGGGTCGGGGTTGCTGCGCCGGGCGAGCACCGAGACGGCCGGCACGAACAGCACCGACAACGTGGCGGCCACCACCAGCAGCCGCAGGAACCAGGCCGCCGCCAGCTGGCGGACCGGACGGCGGCTCAGGGAGGTGCTCACACCGGCAGGCTAGGCCCGCGGCGGGGCGGCACGGCGCGGCCACCGTTCCACGGAAGCCGCCGTGGGCCGGTCAGCAGCCACTACCGTCGTCCCTGACGCGTGCGCGACCGCGCCCGCCCCGAGGAGGCACCAGTGACCGACGAGCCGACCGACCCGCAGAACCCCGTCGTCCCCGAACCGACCAGCGAGCCCACCGTCGCCATGCCGGCGACCCCGGCC
>CAIYXG010000297.1 GCA_903930035.1 uncultured Actinomycetes bacterium
AGCAGGCCCAGGTCGTACAGGTCCGACGAACGCTTCTCCGGCTTGGACGACGCCCGCAGGGGCACTGCCGCGGCCTTCATCACCACCAGGCCGACGGTCGTGGCGACCAGCCGACCGAGCGCCTCGGCCAGCCGCTCGCCGGTGGTGTCGTCGACCGCCACGACGTCGAGCGGTGCCGCATGGTCGTGGGCCCAGGTGTGGGCGACCACGGCCACCTCAAGGTCGGTGAGCGGGGCGCCGCTGGTGGCCAGCACCTCGAGGAGCTCCTCGGCCGACTCCGGGGCGACGTCGATGACGTCCAGGTCCAGGCCGCCCTCGAACGAGTACTGGCCGCCACCCTCGCTGGTGAGCGCCAGCCGGACGATGGACTCGTGGTGGTCGTCGAGCCCGCGGGTGATGACGTCCAGGTCGACCGTCGTGCGGTGGGGCACCCCGACCCGGCACATGACGGCCAGGCCGCCGATGAGCCGCATGTCCGGCGGCAGCGACGCCAGCAGCGCCACCTCCCGGTGGGTCGTGCCGTCCCGTCGGCCGGACAGGACCACCGGCCGGGCGGCGGGGGTCACTTGGGCTCCTCGGCCCGGACCACGCCCCAGGCCTCGACGATCTCGCGGCCGCGTGCCGGGTCGGCGGCCAGGCGCAGCGCGCACAGGACCGGGTGCGCCACCCGCCAGGGCTGGGCGCTGCTCGGCGGGTGGGCGT
The DNA here is from genome assembly GCA_903930035.1 of uncultured Actinomycetes bacterium. GTDB lineage: Bacteria > Actinomycetota > Acidimicrobiia > Acidimicrobiales > Microtrichaceae > CAJANQ01. The sequence goes on from CAIYXG010000297.1 coordinate 703, forward strand.
CGTTGTCGGGCACCCAGGTCACCGGCGAGAGGCGGACCCAGGACCGGGTCGGGCGCTCGCGGTCTACGAGCGTCCGCGCCTTGCGCATGGCGGCGGCCGACGTGACGTAGAGGCGGGCGGGCAGGTCGCCGGCCGCCGTGATCTTGGCGCCGCCCATGGTGGCGGCGCGCTCGTCGACCCGCACGGCGTGCGCTGCGCCGAGCAGCGTGCCGACCTCGTCGGCGCTCGCCGCCAGGGCCAGCCAGCCGTCGTCGGGCCAGTGCGCGGCGGTCTCCCAGAACAGGTCGGGCATGAGCGGCTTGTGCGTGTTGCGGCCGATGAGCCCCTGCTCGGTGAACCGGCCGACCAGCTCGTGGATGGCGCCCGCGCTGCGTCCGATGCGGGGGGCGACCTTGCGGGCCGTCACCGGCTCGTCGGGCGCGACCATCGCGGCGAGCGCGATCTCCAGTCCCAGGGTGGTCCATGCGTTGACGGGCTTGGCGCGCGCCGACCGCTCCCCGGGCACTGCCGCCTCGATGCGGATGCCGGTGGTCCACAGGCGCAGGTCGCCCCGGCGGTCGAGCCACCCCCACCCTGCGTCGCGGAGCACGGCTCGGCCGGCGGTGCTCACCCGGTCGGCCACCACCAGCGCCGGCAGCTGGCCGCGGTGGTCGTGCAGAACCTGGGCCAGGTCGGCCGGCGTCGGGTGGGCCCGGGCGACGAGCGTGGGGGTGGTCCGGACCCCGTCCACGACGAGCGCGTCGCCGTCGGTGCGGACCGGGATGCCCAGCTCGGCGAGTGCGACGACGAGCTCGTCGAGC
>CAIYXG010000298.1 GCA_903930035.1 uncultured Actinomycetes bacterium
CCACGCCAGGGCCGAACTGTCCCGAGGGTGCGGCGGTGGTTGTCGTGGTCGTGGTCGTCGTGGAGGTGGTCGGACGGGGGAGCGTCGTGGTCGGCCGTGGCGCGGCCGTGGGTGCGGGTCGTGCGGCAGTGGGGAGCGGCAGGGGCCGAGGGCGCGGCCGGCAGCCCGCGACGGTCATGAGCAGCACGACGGCGGCGAGCACGAGCAGGGCTGGGTGTCGACGGTGCACTGGCGGCCCCCCTGAATCCGGCAATCTGTTGGTAACTGCACGCTAGGGGCTATCGGCACGTCGAGGGCCGCAGGTTGAGCGGCTTCGCGAGCTGGCCGGCGGCGCCGGCCCCGGACCCGGTGTCACACCCCCCTGGTATCTCTATGTACGTGCCGGGGAGCCCTGGCCACGCAGCCATCACGCAGGCCGTTCGACCGCCTCCCTTGACGTGCAGCGCCTGGGCCCCCCACGTACCTCACCGACCAGCAGCGGCGCGATCTCCAGCTCGGGGACTCCTGACCGTTGGCGTCCCGGTGACGGTGCGGCGGCACCAGGCCCCACCAGAGAGGACGCTCAACCCTGGCGCCCCGAACCGCAGCGCACACAGCCCCATCTCTGGGTCCACGACTCAGTAGGGGTGACACGAAAGGAACAGCCCATGACCACCACCTGCAACACGCCGGCGCGCCGTCCGGCCCTCCGGTTCCCCCTCGAGCCCATCATGCTCCTCACCCGCTGCGAGTCCTACCAGGAGCTTGCGCTGCGGCTCGGTGCCACTGGCGACGCCGTGCGCCAGTGGTCCGTCCGGGGGCTCTCGTCCCGCCAGGCCGACGAGGTGGCCACCAAGCTGGGGTACTACCCGCTCGCCGTCTGGCCCAACTACAACGACGACCTGTTCGAGGAGCTGTGGGACGAGATCGTCGACGACCTCGAGTCCGAGGACGCGCCGGTGCAGGAGGCCGCTCCGAATCCGGCGCCCCGCCGCTCCTTCCCAGCGTCGGGCCGGGGGTCGTCCTCTGGCGTCACCCCTGGGTTCCGTCCTCGGTACGGGCGCAGGGAAACCTGACGGGCGACCGCCAGCTTCCTGGGTGAGAAGAGAAACCACCCCGCCACGTGGCCGTAGCTCAGTTTGGCTGAGAGCGCTGGGTTGTGGCCCCAGAGGTCGTGGGTTCGAGCCCCACCGGTCACACCAGTCCGAAGTGAGTGGAGAGGGACCTCCGCGTTGGCCTCAGCGCGAGCGGGCGGGATTGCCCCAGACATCTACGCTCGGCTGTCTGTGGAGGGGGCAGCGGTTGGAGACGGCGCTTGCCCAGAGTGGGAAGCGACGGTGGCTGATGAATGGCAACGGCCGAATGGCGAACTCCGGCGGCGGTAGGAGGAGCTCGGTGAGATTTCGACTCGTTGGGCTTGGCGTCGCAGGCCTGCTGTTTCTTGGATGCGGGCAGGAGGCGGCCACCCGCAAGGAGCCTCCGGCGTCGCAGCCGTGGACGCCCGCCACGCCGACATCGCCGTCCACGTCGGCAGCGCCCTCGGCGACTCCGCCGCCCTCGAGCACCGTCGAGCTGCGGATTGCTCCAGAGCTTCCGCGCGACGGCTACTCCCGTGAGCAGTTCGGTGACGGCTGGTCAGACGACGACGGCGACGGCTGCGACGCCCGGTGCGAGGTACTCGACGACCAGCAGTTGGAGTCCGTGCCGGGTCTTGGCGGGCCAGGCTGGTTCTCCGTCTACGACGGCGAGATCACCAACGATCCGAGCGAGTTCGACGTTGACCACGTCGTCGCGCTGGCGGAGGCGTGGGACTCGGGTGCAGCCAACTGGTCCGCCGAGCGCCGTGAGCAGTTCGCCAACGAGATTGGCCCCGAGCTGATTGCCGTGTCCGCGGCCTCGAACCGGTCCAAGGGCGACGACGATCCAGCAGAGTGGCAGCCCTCTCGCCGGGAGGCGTGGTGCGACTTCATCCGCGACTGGGTGTCGGTCAAGAAGAAGTGGGACCTCGCCGCCGACCCCGCCGAGATGCGGGCGATCACCAACATCTCGGCGGGGTGCAACAGCTAGCGCCGGCTAGCGGCGGCGTCGCCGGGCTGCACTCGCCCGGTTCCGTCGCCGGTCCCGCCGTGCCGTGCACGGCCGGTCAGGCAGCTCGAGCCGCTCCCACCACGGCGTGCCGTTGCCGGTCTGCTCGCTGCGGAGCAGCCGTTCGAGCGCCGGTCGGACCGAG
>CAIYXG010000299.1 GCA_903930035.1 uncultured Actinomycetes bacterium
AAGCTCGACGAGCGGGGCCTCACCCTCAAGGGTGGCCCCGCCACCACCGTCCCCGCGGAGTAACCATGCCCACCCCCCGCAAGGCGCGTCGCTTCGGCGGCTCCGCCAGCCACCAGCGGGCGATGATGGCCAACCTGGTCTGCTCGCTCGTCGCGTCGCCCACCGGCATCGTGACGACCGAGGCCAAGGCCAAGGCCGTCCGTCCCATCGCGGAGAAGCTCATCACGAAGGCCAAGAAGGGCGGCCTCCACAACCACCGCCAGATCCTCTCGTACCTCGGTGACGAGGAGATCACGGCGATGCTGATGGACACGGTCGGCCCGAAGTACGCCGACCGCCCGGGCGGCTACACCCGGATCCTCAAGCTCGGTCCCCGCCAGGGTGACAAGGCCCCCATGGCCAAGCTCGAGCTGGTCTGACCGGACCACGTTCGCCATGACCGGCACGACCGGTGACGACGCGCCGCTCTCCACCGAGGGCGGCGCTGTCGCGTCCGGGCAACCTGCAGCGACCCCGGTGGTGCCGCCCGACCCGGCGAGCACCGAGGGCGGCGCTGTCGCGTCCGGGGGGACCGTGCTGCGGGCGACCGTCGCGTACGACGGGACCCGCTTCCACGGGTTCGCGCAGAACGCGGGCGTGCGGACGGTGGCCGGCGAGCTGGTGGCGGCCGCGTCGCGCGTGCTGGGGGTCCCGGTCGGGCTGACCGTCGCCGGACGGACCGACGCGGGCGTGCACGCCGTCGGGCAGGTCGTGGGGCTGGAGGTCCCGGCGGGCACGGCGGTGGACGTGGTGCGCCTCCGGAACTCGCTCAACGGCCTGGTCGGGCCCGAGGTGGCGGTGTCCTCGCTCGAGGTGGCGCCGCCGGGGTTCCACGCCCGGTTCGACGCGACGTGGCGCGCCTACCGCTACCGGGTCCTGAACGCGCCGGTCCACGACCCGTTCCTGGCCGGCACGGCCTGGTGGGTGCCGGAGCCGCTCGACGTGGCGGCCATGCAGGCGGCGGGCGACCTGCTGGTGGGGGAGCACGACTTCTCGTCGTTCTGCCGCAGGCCACGGGACCGGCGGGACGAGCCGCTCGTGCGCCGGGTGACCGAGGTGCGCTGGGAGCGGGTCGACCGCGGCGGCTGGGACGCTGCCCCGGTGCCCGACGGCGACGTCGTGCGGCTGGCGATCTCGGCGACGGCGTTCTGCCACCAGATGGTGCGCAGCGTCACCGGCACGATGGTCGACGTGGGGCGCGGCCGGCTGCAGCCCCAGGACATGGCCAGGATCCTGGCCGCGGCCGACCGGGACGCGGCGGGACAGGTCGCGCCCCCCAGGGGCCTGTGCCTGTGGGCGGTCGGCTACGGCTGACGCGCTCGGCTTGCCGCCCCGAAGTGGTCCTCGGTAGCCTCTCCCGTCGGCCATGTGGCAGTTGTTGCCCGTGCGCCGTTGCTGAGACCGAAGAGAGTGAGTCCTGTGCGCACCTACACCCCGAGCGCCAACGAGATCGAGCGTGACTGGTACGTCGTCGACGCCGAGGGCCTGACCCTGGGCCGGATGGCGACCGAGGTGGCGCGGATCCTGCGCGGCAAGCACAAGCCGACGTTCACCCCCCACCTCGACACCGGCGACCACGTGATCATCGTGAACGCCGACAAGGTCGTGCTGAGCTCCGGCAAGGCCGAGGCCAAGCTGGTCTACCGCCACACCGGCTACCCGGGTGGCCTGAAGTCGGCCACCTACGCCGACCTGCTCGACACCAAGCCTGCCGACGCCGTGCGCCGCACCGTCAAGGGCATGCTGCCGAAGAACCGTCTGGGCAACCAGATGCTGCGGAAGCTGAAGGTCTACGCCGGCCCGACGCACCCGCACGACGCCCAGAACCCGAAGCCGCTGAACCTCGATGCGGCCCGAGCCCGCGTGTAACGGAGTCAGAGAATGCCCCTCCCGCTCGTCCAAAGCACTGGCCGCCGCAAGCGCGCCGTCGCCCGGGTCCGGATCCGTGAAGGCTCTGGCGCCATCACGATCAACCGGCGCCCGCTCGAGGACTACTTCCCGAACGCCACGCACCGGATGATCCTCACCGAGCCGCTCCGGCTCACCGAGACCGGTGAGGGCTACGACATCGACGCCACGCTCCACGGCGGCGGCGTGAGCGGCCAGGCCGGCGCCATGCGCCTGGGCATCGCCCGCGGCCTGATCGCCCTGGACCCCGAGCTCCGGCCCTCGCTCAAGAAGGCCGGCTTCCTCTCCCGCGACGCGCGCGAGAAGGAGTCCAAGAAGTACGGCCTCAAGAAGGCCCGCAAGGCTCCGCAGTACTCCAAGCGCTGACGGCCGGCGCACCGCGCCTGCCCAGCTCGCAGACCGGGATCCAGGACCCAGGGGGCGTCATGTCCGTCCGTTTCGGTACCGACGGTGTGCGCGGTCCGGCCAACGAGGTGCTCACCGCCGAGGTGGCGGTGGCCATCGGTCGTGCGGCGGTCCGAGTCTTCCCGGCCTCGCAGGTCGTCATCGGCCGCGACACCCGCGAGTCGGGCCCGATGCTGGCGGCGGCGACGGCGGCCGGGGTGACCGCCGAGGGTGCGCACGCCGTGCTGCTCGACGTGGTCCCGACCCCGGCAGTGGCCGCGGCCTCTGCGACGCGGGGCGTGCCGGGCGTGATGATCTCGGCGTCGCACAACCCGTTCGGCGACAACGGGATCAAGCTGTTCGGCCCGGGCGGCCGCAAGCTGTCCGACGACGAGCAGGCGGCGGTCGAGGCCCAGATCGCGACGCTGCTCGAGCCGGGGCTGCACCCGGGTCCGGCCACGGTCGGCGGCGTCCAGGCCGACCACACCGCGCTCGACGAGTACGCCGCCCACGTGGTCGCGGCCACCGAGGGCCGCCGCCTCGACGGGCTGACGATGGTCGTCGACTGCGCCAACGGCTCCAACTCGGTGGTCGGCCCCGAGGTGCTGCGGGCGCTCGGCGCCGAGGTGGCGGTCCTGTCGGACCATCCGGACGGCCGCAACATCAACGAGGCCTGCGGGTCGACGCACCCCGAGGCCCTGGTGGCCGCCGTGGTGGCCCAGGGTGCCGACCTGGGGGTGGCCTTCGACGGCGACGCCGACCGGCTCGTCGCCGTGGACCACACCGGCTCGGTGGTGGACGGCGACCAGATCATCGCCCTGTGCGCGCTCGACCTGCGCAGCCGTGGCCGGCTGGCCCACGACACGGTCGTGGTCACTGTCATGACCAACCTGGGGTTCCGGCAGGCCATGGCAGCGGAGGGGATCACCGTGGTCGACACGGCGGTCGGCGACCGCTACGTCCTGGAGGCGATCACCGCCGGCGGCTTCTCCCTGGGCGGGGAGCAGTCGGGCCACATCATCTTCGGCGACCTGGCCACCACCGGCGACGGGCTGCTCAGCGCCGTGGTCCTGGCGGACCTGCTCGTCCGCTCGGGCCGGCCGCTGGCCGAGCTCGCGGCGGGCGCCATGACCCGGCTCCCGCAGGTGCTGGTCAACGTGCGGGTCGGGACGCCGATGCCGGACGTGGCCGAGCGGCTCGCGGCCGAGGTCGCCGAGGTGACCGCCGAGCTGGGCGGGACGGGCCGGGTGCTGCTGCGCCCGTCGGGCACCGAGCCCGTGGTGCGGGTCATGGCCGAGGCCGCCTCGGACGACCAGGCGGCCCAGGTCGCCGGGCGGCTGACCGCGGCCGTCGAGGCGCTCGCCCGGTCCTGAGCCGGTCCGCCGCGGCGCCCGGGAAATCCACCCACGCGGGTCCGTGCGGGCCCGGTCGGGTTCTCGACCCTCCCCGGTAGGCTTTTCGCATTCGGGGGGCGGTGAGAGGGTCCCGGCAGGTGCAGCCACGGCCAGCGTGCCGTGGCCCGACAACAGAGGGTGAGTCCTATGTGCGGCATCATCGCCGTCGTGCGTCGTCCGACGACGCGTCAGCCGGTCGAGGTGGACCAGGTCCTGTCGCGGCTCGAGGCCGCCGACGCCCAGCTGGCCGACGTGGCGTCCGCGTGGGCCGAGCGACTGGCTGCCGCGGCCGACCTGCTCGAGTCCGTCGACGCCGACCTGCGGGGCATCCCGGGCATCCTCACGCTCACGGCCGACGCCGCCGCGACCGGTCGCGTCGCCGCGAAGGTGGCCGAGGTCGCCCGGTCCTCCGACCGCGTCGAGTCGTCGCTCGACGCCGGCGACTCCGGCCTCTCGGGCCCGGACCTCGAGGGCGTCAACGCCTCGCTCATCCGGGTGAAGGACGCGGTCTGGGCCATCGCCCGGGACCGCGTGCGCGCCGCCGACGCGGTCGCCTCGCTGGCCCGGCCCGGCGCCGGCCCCGCCGGGCTCGCCGTGCTCTTCAGCCTCCACCAGGCGCTCTCGGCGGTCGACCGCCTCGAGGTCCGCGGCCGCGACTCGGCGGGCATCGAGGTCCAGCTGACCGGGCACGGCATCGCCGAGGACGACCCGATCCTGCGGCGTGCGCTGGCCGAGCGGAACCACCGCTCGTTCACCTCCGGCGCCGTGCGGCTCGTGGACGGGGTCCTCCTGATCGTCTACAAGACCTCCGCGGAGATCGGTGAGCTGGGCGACAACACCGCCGCCCTGCGCGCCGCGATGGCCGACGACGAGCTGCTGCACCTGGCGCTGCGGTCCGAGCAGGTCGAGGGCCTGGTCCTGGGCCACACCCGCTGGGCCTCCATCGGCATCATCTCGGAGCCGAACGCCCACCCGCAGTCGTCCGACGAGGTCGAGGGTGCCGGCGTGCCGCTCGCGACGGCCGTGCTCAACGGCGACGTCGACAACTACGCCGACCTGATCGCGTCGGACGGCCTGAAGATCGCGAGCGAGATCACCACGGACGCCAAGGTGATCCCCACCCTGCTGTCCCGGCAGCTGGCCGACGGCCTGCCCGTGCACGAGGCCTTCCGCGAGACCGTGGTCCGGCTGGAGGGCTCCGTGGCCATCGCCGCAGCGAGCGCGGCCGACCCGGACCGCCTGATGCTGGCGCTGCGCGGCAGCGGCCAGGCCCTCTACATCGGGGTGGCCGAGGACGCCTTCATCATCGCCTCCGAGCCCTACGGCGTGGTCGAGGAGACCGCCGACTTCCTGCGGATGGACGGCGAGACGCCCTCCGACCCCGACAACCCCACGGGCAGCCGCGGCCAGATCGTGGTGCTCGACACCACGCAGGCGGGCTCGGTCGACGGCATCGGCCGGTGGTCCTACGACGGGACCGAGCTCCCGGTGACCGGCGCCGACCTGGACGTCGCGCAGATCACGACGCGCGACATCGACCGCGGCGACTTCCCGCACTACCTGCTCAAGGAGATCACCGACTCGCCCGGGTCGTTCCGCAAGACCCTGCGCGGCAAGCTCCTGGAGACCGACGGCACGATGCGCGTCGAGCTGCCCGACAGCACGCTGCCGCAGGCGGTCCGCGAGCGCCTCCGTGACGGGCGGATCGACCGGGTACAGGTCATCGGCCAGGGGACCGCGGCCATCGCGGGGCAGAGCCTGGCCCACCACCTGTCCGAGCTGCTCGCCGAGACGGACGTCCGCGTGGAGGCGCTGCCGGCCACCGAGCTGTCGGGGTTCCGCCTGCGGGCCGACATGTCGGACACGCTCATCGTGGCGATCAGCCAGTCGGGCACGACCACCGACACCAACCGGACCGTGGACCTGGTCCGTGGCCGCGGGGCGCTGTGCGTCGCCATCGTCAACCGGCGCAACAGCGACCTGACCGACAAGGCCGACGGCGTGCTCTACACGTCCGACGGCCGCGACGTGGAGATGAGCGTCGCCTCGACCAAGGCCTTCTACGCCCAGGTGGGCGCCGGCCTGCTGCTGGCCCAGGCGGTGGCCGACGAGGTCCCGGGCGGCCGCGCCAGCGACGACCCGTCGCAGCAGGAGCTGCTGCGTGCGCTGCGCGACCTTCCGGCCCGCATGGAGGAGACCCTCCTCACCCGCGACGCCGTGGCCGACGCCGCGCGCACGCTCTGCCCGTCGCGGCGGTACTGGGCCATCGTGGGCAACGGGGTCAACCAGATCACCGCCCGCGAGCTGCGGATCAAGCTCAGCGAGCTCTGCTACAAGTCGATCGCCTGCGACGCGACCGAGGACAAGAAGCACATCGACCTCTCCTCCGAGCCGTTCATCCTGGTGTGCGCCGCGGGCCTGGTCGGCTCGACGGCCGACGACGTCGCCAAGGAGGTCGCGATCTTCCGGGCCCACAAGGCGGCGCCGGTCGTGGTGGCCACCGAGGGCGAGGTTCGGTTCGGTTCGGCATTGCACGTCATCGCCGTTCCCGAGGTGCATCCGCGTCTGGCCTTCCTGTTGTCGGCCATGGTCGGCCACCTGTTCGGTTACGA
>CAIYXG010000300.1 GCA_903930035.1 uncultured Actinomycetes bacterium
ATCATGTCGGCCATCACCATGTTGATGAACTCCTCGGCCTCGGAGGTGAGGCCACCGGGCACGCTGCCGTACACGGCGCCGGACTCGGCGGGCTGGCCGGCGTGGTCCTTGGCGTACTGGACGGCGTCGGCCAGGTCGGTGGCGAACCGCTCGGCCACCCCGGGCTGGGTCTGCGGGCGGGTGACCGCCATGTGGATGGAGTCCGGGTACTGCTGGCCGTTGAAGCGCCAGCCCTTGGTCTTCATGAAGTCGTTCACCAGGTAGATGTCGAGCTCGTCGGAGGTGAACGAGAAGCAGAACGTGGGGCTGCCCATGATGCGCAGCTCGGGGTGCGAGGCGATCGCCGCCTTCATCGTGTCGGCGGTCGAGAAGATCTCCCGGGCGTAGTTCATGTAGCCGCCCCGGCCGTTCTTGACCATGGAGGCCCAGGTGGCGGCCATCAGGCCGACCGAACGGGACCCGTCGACGCTGGGGGAGCAGTACTTGCCGCCGGTCCAGTCCGGCATGAAGAAGTACTGCGAGTTCCGCAGCTCCTTGGAGCGGAACAGGACGACCGAGCTGCCCTTGAGGGCGTACCCGTACTTGTGGGTGTCGGCCGAGATGCTCGTGACGCCGGGCAGGCGGAAGTCGAAGACCGGGATGTCGTAGCCGAGCTCCTGTCCCCACGGCAGGATGAACCCGCCCAGGCAGCCGTCGACGTGCAGGCCCACGCCGCGCTCGACGGCCAGGGCCGACAGCTCCGGCATGGGGTCCACGGTGCCGTAGCCGTAGTTGCAGGCCGAGCCGATGATGGCGATGGTGTCGTCGTCGACCAGGTCGGCCACCGCCGCCACGTCGACCTGGGTGGTCTCGGGGTCCACGGGGGCGACACGCACCTCGATGTCGAACAGGTGGCAGGACTTGGAGAACGCCGGGTGCGCCGTCTCGGGCTTGACCACGTTGAACCGGCGGTCGCCCTTGGTCTGCCGGGCCAGCTCCCGGTAGGCGAGCATGGCGTGCATGATGCTCCCGGTCCCGCCGGAGGTGATCAGGCCGCACGGCTCGCTGTCGGTCACGGCCTCGCCGTGGAGCATGTCCAGCGTCATGGCGATGATCTCGCCCTCGAACCGGGTGGCGCTCGGCACGATGTCGCGCTGCAGGGCGTTCTCGTGGGCGAACATCCCGAAGACCTCGGTCAGGAAGGCGTAGTGCTCGTGGTCGCCGCAGTACATCGACCCGGAGACCTGGCCGCCCTCCCAGTAGCCGTTCTCCTCGTCCGCGATGCCGCGGAGCTCCGCGGCGATCTCCTCGGGCGAGCGGCCCGACTCCGGCATGCGCCGGTTGACGGGGAAGCGTTCGGCATAGGGGTAGTAGCTCATGGTCCCTCTCGGCAGTGCTGGCCTGCGGCGCCGCAGGCGTCCTCAGGATGGCAGCAGCGGGAGGTCCGGCGCCAAGCCGGGCGGGGTCGCGCGGACGCTCGGACGGGCGGCGCCGGCGGGCGCTCCGGAGGTCAGCTGGTCATGCCGCCGAGGCCCACCAGGGCCCGGGCGTGCTCGAGCTCGCCCAGGTGGCGGATGCCGTGCTGGTAGATCCAGCACTCGGCGGCGTCGAGGACCGTGATCTGCTCGTCGCGCACCACCCGGTGGATGTAGGCCTGACGGGCGTTGTCGGGGAAGAACCCGCCGAACATCACGTCGGTCAGCCGGTCCGGGTCCAGCTCGTCGAGGAACGTCTCGGTGCGGTCGAAGACGGCGTGGGTGTACTCGACGAACGCCGGGTAGTCGGCGATCCGCTGGAGCTCCATCTCGGCGACGGTCGTGTCCTTGCCGATGTCGTCGACGGTGACGCCCGTGCGCTCGGCCCAGCCACCAGTGGTCCACAGCATCCCCTGCTCGCCAATGATGGCGACGGCGAAGTCCTCCATGCGGGGCATGTGGTTCACCGTGAACGCGATGGGCAGCACGCCCTCGCGCTCGAAGTGGTTCACGTGCTCGGCGTCCATGGTGGCGAGGGCCTCGATCCACAGCGCGTGCATGCCCCGGACCCGGCGCTGCAGCGAGTCGAGCGCCACCGAGCCGTGGGAGTCGCGCCGTGGCCCCGGGGAGTGCGTCGGCCGCCAGCCGTTCTCGGGCACGGCGGTGTGGACGGTGGACGGGTGCGTGTCGTCGGGCATGGCCCGAGCCTAGGCAGGCATTCCCGTCCGTGGCACCGGGCGACCCCTAGATTTGCACCCATGCGTACTTCATCCCGCCGTTCCACCCTGCTGGTCCCCATGCTCGTGGTCGCCGCCCTTGCGCTGGCCGGCTGCACCCAGGACTCCGAGCCGCCGCCCACGACCCTGGGGTTCACCAAGGACGCCACGACCGTGAAGGTCGAGCTGTTCTCGGCGGCCTCGACGCTCTACACCGTGGGCCCCGAGGAGGACGTCCAGTACGGCCAGAACCGGCTCGAGGGCGCCACCGACCTGTTCGGCGGCCCGGCCAAGGTCGAGCTCCTCGGCAACGTCCAGTACCGCAGCGGGACCGGTCCGTTCTACGGGTTCCTGACGCTGTCGTGGGCCGACGGCTCGTCGCTCGGCTTCAACGTGACCGGACAGGCCGGGAAGAAGGCCTCGGGCGTGACCGACCTGAGCGCCACGATGGGCTTCATCGGCGGGACGGGCCGCTACGTGCGTGCCAACGCAGTCGCCAAGTTCGAGGGGACCCGGGACGGCAAGGTGGGCGCCCCCATCGTGGTCGAGCTGACCGTCCAGGTGAAGGGCGCGTCCGACGCCGCCCCCACCACGACGGCCCCGGCCGGCTCGTCCACCACGGCCGCGCCGTCCTCCACCACTGCACCGACGTCGACCACGGCCGCCCCGTCGTCGACCACCACGACCACTGCAGCGCCCACCACGACCGAGGCGACCACCACCACCGACGCCCCGTAGCGCGCACCACGTCCACGGACAGGGAGAGGGCCGGCCCGTCAGGGCCGGCCCTCTGTGTCCCGCACGTCGCCCCGGGGACGTGGGCGG
>CAIYXG010000301.1 GCA_903930035.1 uncultured Actinomycetes bacterium
CGCTCGAGTCGCCGCACGGGCTGCGGACCATCGTGGCGGTGGGCTCGGCGCTGCCCCTCGACCGGGGCTCGGCCGGACGGGTGCTCACCGGGACCGTCGGGAAGCACGGGTGGGTCGAGACGGTCGAGGAGCGCGAGCCGGGCGTGGCCTCGGTCTCGGCGCCGGTCCACGGCGCCGGCGGCTCGGTCGTGGCGGCCGTGAGCGTGTCCGGACCCATCGACCGCATGGGCCGCTCGCCCGGCAAGAAGTACGGCGCCGCCGTGGTGGACGCAGCCGCCGCCGTGGCAGCGCGGCTGTAGGTCCCGGTTTCGGACGCTTCCGCGGAAGCATGGTTCCCTGAGCAACGATGCTTCCGCGGAAGCGCTGTCAGCTGGATTAGCTCGTAGGGCCCGGAGCTGCTGAGCTCTGGGCGTGGGGGAGTATCCGGTCTGGAGCAGCTATCCGGCGTCGACGATGCCGGAGCAGTGGATGCTCGGCGTGGTCGGTGCGTTCCGCGACGTCGCCGACCAGATCGACTCGGGCACGGTTGACGGACTCACGAGCGACAAGGTGCTCGCAGCGGTCCGTCCGGGGCTCGAGGCGCTCGGCTACGAGGTGGAGGTCGGCAAGCGTGCGGACCAGAAGATCCGTCGTCCCGTGCTGTTCGGGGAGCGCGGTGCCGAGCGAGTCGCGTACGAGGTCGATGCCGTGCACGATGACCTGGGCATCGTTGTGGAGGTGGAGGCCGGGCGCGGCGCGCAGAGCAACGCGTTGTACCGCGATCTCGTCCGGGCCTCGCTCATCGTGGGGGCGGACTATCTGGTGCTCGGCATGATGGCCGCCTACCGCCATCAGAGCGCAGGGCGGACGGTGACGGTCGACAGCTACGCAGCGGCGAAGGAGCAGCTTGACGCGATCTATGCCAGCGGACGGCTGCAGCTTCCCTTCAAGGGCATCCTGCTGATCGGGTACTGACTACTCGCCGTCGTCGGCGTTGCGGTCGTCGCGGCGCTGGGCCCTGCGGCGGGCGCGCTGGTTGTCCTGGCGCTCGGTGTCGCGGTCCATGACCTCCATGCCGGCCTCGAGCGACTCCAGCTCGGCGACCAGCTCGTGCCACATCTCCACGCGGCCGGGGTCCAGGTCGCCGGCCGCCACGCCGGCCAGGATCCCGCAGCCCGGCTCGGTGCGGTGGGTGCAGTCGTCGAACCGGCACTCCTCGGCGGCGGGCTGCAGGTCGGCGAACGCCTGCTCGAGCCCCTCGTCCGCCGCCCACAGCCCGACGCCCCGGATGCCGGGCGTGTCGATCACCAGGTCCCCGCCGGGCAGCGGCACGATCTGGCCAGCGGTGGTGGTGTGGCGGCCGCGGCGGTCGCCCTCGCGGACCTCGGCGGTGAGCTGCACCTTGTGGCCGGCGAGCGCGTTGACGAGCGACGACTTGCCGGCGCCCGACGCGCCGAGCAGCGCCACCACGTGCGGGGGCCGCGTGCTGCGGGCACCCAGCGCCTCGTGGAGCTCGGCGAGGCCGTCGGCCGACCGGGCCGAGATGCACACCACCTGCACCCCTGGCGACCACGCCATGGCCTGCTCCCGGCCGGCGGCCACCTCGTCGGGGCCCACCAGGTCGGTCTTGGTCAGGACCACGACGGGCACGGCACCCGACTCCCAGGCCAGCACCAGCTCACGGGCCAGCCGGGGCAGGTTGACGCCGCTGTCGAGGCCCTGCAGGACCAGCACGACGTCCATGTTGGAGGCCAGCGCGCGGGACAGGACCTGCACCTGGTCGCGGCCCACCCCCGGTGAGCGGCGCTCGAACACGGTGCGGCGGGGCAGGATCAGCTCGATCCGCCCGGCGCCGGGGTCCAGGCCGACCATGTCGCCCACCACCACCCGGCGGACCGCCTTGGCCGCCACGACCAGCTGCTCGGCGTCCCCGGTCGAGGTCGTGATGCCGCCCTTGTCGATGCGCACCACGCGGGCCGGCACCAGCCCGTCGGTGGGTGCGGCCGCGGCCCACGCGCCGGCCCAGTCCGGGTCCCACCCGGGCGGGAGCTGCTCATGCGCGCCGTCGTCCACCGCGAGATGCTGCCACGAGCGCGCTGGACCGCAGGTCGAGGGACAGGGGGTAGGGTCGCCGCATGCTGGCGGGACGGGTCGACGAACCAGGCCGGGAGGGCACCGCCGACGTCCTGGCCGCCATCGACATCGGCACCAATTCGGTCCACATGGTCATCGCCCGCCTGGCGGCCAACGACCGGTTCGAGGTGGTCACCCGCCAGAAGGAGATGGTCCGGCTGGGCTCCGGCCGCGGCGAGATGAAGGTGCTCGAGCCCGACGCCATCGACCGAGGTGTGGCCGCGCTCGACCGCTGCCGCTCCCTGGCCGACTCGTTCGGCGCCGAGATCAGGGCCGTCGCCACCTCGGCGGTCCGCGAGGCCCGCAACGCCAAGGAGTTCACCGACCGGGTGCGGGCCGAGGCCGGCGTGACGGTCGAGGTCATCTCCGGCCAGGAGGAGGCCCGGCTCATCCACCTGGGCGTGCTGCAGGCGCTGCCGGTGTTCGACCAGCGGCTGGTCATGTTCGACGTGGGCGGCGGCTCGACCGAGGTGGTGCTGGCCACCGGCCTGGACGAGCAGCTGGCCCGGTCGCTCAAGGTCGGCTCGCTGCGCATGACGCGGCGGTTCTTCCCCGACGGCGTGGTCGAGGGCGACGCGCTCGAGCGCAGCCGCCGCTACGTGGCGGACCGGCTGGCGCAGACCGCGCACGAGGCCGGTGACCTGTCCCACGACGTCGCCGTCGCCAGCTCGGGCACGGCGGAGGCCGTCGTGGCCATGGCGCTGGCCGCGTCCGGCGAGCCCGTCCCGCAGTCCCTCAACGGCACGGTGGTCACCCGCAAACAGGTGACCGAGGTGGTCGAGGCGCTGGCGTCGGCGGCGACGCCCGAGGAGCGGCGGAAGCTGCCGGGGATCGACCCGGCCCGCGTCGACATCCTCCTCGGTGGTGCCGTGATCATCGAGCAGGTCTGCCGGACGTTCGGGGTCAAGGAGCTGACCGTCTCGGAGTACGCGCTCCGCGAGGGTGTGCTGTTCTCGATGCTCGAGGGCAACCGCGTCCAGCTCGCCGACCTGCGCCAGTCGTCGGTCTTCCACCTCATGGAGCTGTGCGACGACGAGCCGGACCACTCCGTGCAGGTGGAACGGCTGTCGCTCCAGCTGTTCGACGCGCTCCGCAAGCCGCTCGGGCTCGACCGGGCGGCGCGCGACCTGCTCTCCGCCGGCGCCCTGCTCGCCAACACCGGCCTGTTCGTGGCGCACTCGGGCCACCACAAGCACTCGTACTACGTCATCCGCAACAGCGAGCACCTCAAGGGCTACACGGACCGGGAGATCGAGATGGTCGCCCAGGTCGCCCGCTACCACCGCAAGAGCCCGCCGTCGGAGGAGAAGCACGCAGAGTTCGCCGCGCTGGCCGAGGCCGACCGGGCCACGGTGCGCGGGTGCGCGGCCCTGCTGCGCATCGCCGTGGGGCTGGATCGCAACCACGACGGCGCCGTGGACAGGGTCCAGGTCGAGCGGGGCGACACCGTCGTCCTGGCCGTCGTGCCCCGCGCCGAGCTGGGGGCCGACCACGACCTGTCGTTCGAGTGCTGGTCCGCCAACGAGCGGACGGGGATGCTGTCGGGCCTGCTCGGCACCCCGGTCGAGGTGCGGCCGGCCTGACGGCGCCGCCGACGGCTACTCGACGTGGGTGATCACCACGGTCTGTGAGCCGCCCGGCGTCTCGAAGCTCACGGTGTCGCCGACGGCCTTGCCCATGAGCGCCTCGCCCATGGGCGACGTGGGCGACACGACGTGGACGTCGTCGCCGGTGCGCTCCTCGATCGAGCCGAGCAGGTACCGCTCGGCGTCGTCGGGGCCCTCGTCGTCGTAGTGGGCGGTGACGACGGACCCGACGTCGATCAGGCCCTCGCCGCCGAGCTCGAGGAACTGCGGACCGTGGGCCGCATCGAGCTGGCCAACCGCATCGAGGAGGCCCGCTCGCACGGCGACCTCAAGGAGAACGC
>CAIYXG010000302.1 GCA_903930035.1 uncultured Actinomycetes bacterium
CTCTACTTCGCCCGCACCGGCCCCTGCGTCGTGAACGCCAACCAGGCCGGCGACGCCAACAACCCGCCGGCCAACCAGGTGCAGCGCACCCTCATGGTCCGCGAGTGCCCGCCGCTCATCGCCGGCACCTGGACGACCCCGCTCGGCGCCACGGCGAACATCCAGGTCAGCGGCACCACCTTCAGCGGCACCGCCGACCTCACCTCGCTGGGCTTCGGCACGGTGTCGTTCAGCGGGCTCGTGTCCTGCGAGACCGTGAGCATGACCTTCAACGGCACCCCGCTCCAAGGGACCCTCTCCTTCGACGGCAAGGTCCTGGCCAGCAACTACAACGGCCTGGACATCGTCCTGAACGCCCCGGCCTGACCGGCCGGTCGCACGAGGGCCCCGGCCCGGACGACGGGGGTGCTGCGGCGGCAGCGCCCCCGTGGCGCGTCTAGCCCCAGCCGAGCTCGTGCAGCCGGTCCTCGTCCAGGCCCAGGTAGTGCCCCAGCTCGTGGAAGAACGTCGAGCGGACCCACTCGGCCAGGTCGTCCAGGTCGGTGGCCGTCTGGCACAGGGGCAGCCGGTAGAGCGTGATGACGTCGGGCAGGCCCCCGTGGTCGTCCAGCGGGTTGCGCTCGGTCAGGGGCACGCCCTCGAACAGGCCGAGCAGGTCCTCGCCCGGCGGCGGATGGTCCTCGAGCACCACGGCGACGTTGTGCATCGCGTCGGTGAAGACGTCCGGCACCTCGTCCATGGCCACGACGAGCATCTGTTCGACCAGGTCGGCGTCCACGGGCTCCACGGGGCCATCCTTGCGCGCCGGGCGGCCGCCGGCCGGTCAGGGACGTTCGCCAGGACCGAGCGCCCGGTCCATCAGGCCCGTCCCCACGACCGGCCGGCCGTGGCCGGGCAGCAGGTGTCCGACCGGCAGCACCCGCAGCCGCTCCTCGGTGCGCGCCGCCGCCCCGGCGTCGCAGAGCTCCGGGGTGAACCAGGCCCTCCCCCGCCGGGACAGCACCGCGTCGCCGGAGAGCAGCACGCCGTTCGAGGGGTTCCACAGCGCGGTCGAGTCGTCCGTGTGGCCGGGCGCCTGCACGACCTGCCAGTCGGGGGCGCCCGGCACCTCGTCGCCGTCGGCCAGCCAGTGGTCCGCCCCCATCGGGAACCGGGCGGTGCCACCGCCCAGGCCGGTGTGCCGGCCGGTACGGGCGAGCTCGAGCAGCGGACGCAGGTCGACCCGCTGCTCCCGCAGCACCGGGCGCACCTTGGCGATCTCGCGCAGCCCCGGGCCCCGCGGCACCTCGCCGTCCAGGTAGTCGCGGATCCGGAGGGGCAGGCACAGCTCGGCCCCCGCGCGGTCCAGGTCGGGCAGGCCGCCGACGTGGTCGACGTGCCCGTGGGTCGCCACCACCACCGGGGGCTCCTGGCCCAGCCGGGCGACCAGCTCGACGGCCGCGGCGGTCGTGGACGTCAGCCCCGGGTCGACCACCAGCGGGCGGCCCGCTCCCCCGTCGTGGACGACGTAGCAGTTGAAGATCCATCGGGACAGGACCGTGACGCCCACCTCGTGCAGCTCCGTGACGACCACCGGCATCCGGCCAGCCTCCCACGGCCGGGGCCCGGGCCGCGTCAGGCGTCGTGGAGCCCGGCGACCACCTCGGCCAGGTGCTGCGGGTCCGGCGCCCGGTTGTTGACCAGGCTCACCGAGTCGGAGATGCCGTCGAGCCGGGCGCGCACCAGGTCCGCAACCTGTGCGGGCTCGCCCACGACGGCCACGGTCTCGAGCAGCGCGTCGTCGACCAGCACCCCGGCCTCGTCCCAGCGGCCTGCGGCGGCCAGGCGCCGCGCCTCGGGGGCCAGGTCCTCGTAGCCGTGCAGCGCGAACACCGGCGCGTACGCCGGGGTCGTGGCGTAGAAGGCGAGCTGGGTCCGGACGGCCTCCCGGCTGCGGGCGAGCTCCTCCTCGGTCCGGCCCGTGACCACGATCGTCACGCACACCACCTCGACCTCGCCGACGTCCCGGCCCGCCCGCGCCGCCCCGGCAGCCAGCGCGGGGAGGGTGAGCTCCTGGAGCGACCGGCGGGTGTTGACCGGGTGGACGAGCAGCCCGTCGGCCACCTCGCCCGCCACCGCCGTCATGCGCGGACCGACCCCGCCCACCAGGACCTTGGGCAGCCCGAAGGGGTTCGGGCCGGGGTCGAACGCCGGGACCATGCGCGTGTGCCGGTAGAACTCGCCCTCGACGTCGAGCGGGGTGCCGTGCTCCCACGACGACCAGATGGCCCGGACCGCCAGCACCAGCTCGCGCATGCGGTCGGCGGGGCGGGACCACGGCATGGAGAACCGCTCGGTCACGTGCTGGCGGATCTGCGTGCCCAGGCCCAGGGTGAACCGGCCCCCGGTCAGGAGCTGCAGGTCCCACCCTGCGTTGGCGAGCGTCATCGGGGTCCGGGCGAAGGCGATGGCCAGCGCCGTCCCCAGGCCGATGGTACGGGTGTGCTCGGCCGCGACGGCGAGCGGCAGAAACGGGTCGTGCTTGGCCTCGAAGCTGAACGCCCGGTCGTAGCCGAGCTCCTCCAGGGTCCGGTACACGGTCCGCGCCTCGGCGAGGTCGTCGGTCGGGACCGTCATGGACACGTGCACGCCCACAGCCCAACCCGCCGCCGGGCGCGCCGTCAACTGCGGCGGCCGGGCACCCCGGTGCCCCCGTCCGGGCGATTTGGACGACCGGTCATGCCCGCACCTTGCGCGCCGACGCGCCGCAGGGACAGAGTCGGCGGCGTGATCTGGGCTCTCGTCGCCGTCCTCGTAGCCGTCCCCGTCGGCGCGTTCCTCGTCCGGCCCCGCCTGAAGGAGCAGTTCAAGGGCGACTTCGCCGGCATCAAGACCGAGGCGATCCTGGGGCCGATCATCACCCTCACGGTGTTCCTCAGCGCCTTTGTGGTGGCGCAGGCCACGCAGACGTTCCAGCGTGCCAACCAGCAGGCCAGCGCCGAGGCCGGCGCTGTCGGTCTGATGTACCAGAACGCCGGGCTGCTCCCCAACGAGACCGGCAAGGACCTCCAGGGCCTCCAGGTCTGCTACGCCAGGTCGGTCGTCAACTACGGCTGGCCCGCGATGAAGGAGCTCCGGCCGTCCCCGGTCGTCAACGGCTGGGCCCGTGAGACCAACGAGCAGATCACCCAGCTCCTCGACGGGCCGGGTTCGGTGGTCGGCCAGCTCGTCGGGCTGAACCGCACCGTGGCCGAGACCCGGGCGCAGCGTCTCTACGACGCCGAGCCGCACCTGCCGATCCTCACGCTCATCCTCATGATCGGCGCAGCGATCGGCGTGATCCTGCTGCTCACCTCGTTCGCCGTGCCGGACATGAGCCGCCGGGTGCTGCTCGTGCTGGGGA
>CAIYXG010000303.1 GCA_903930035.1 uncultured Actinomycetes bacterium
GACCTGCTGGCCCGGATGGGTGCGCAGGTGCAGGTCGGCGGGACCTCGACCGAGGTCGTCGGCACCGGCGTCCTGCACGGGATCGACGTCGACATGGCCGACTGCTCCGACACCGCGCAGACCCTGGCCGCCGTGGCCCCGTACGCGGACGGACCGACGACGGTGCGCGGCATCGGGTTCGTCCGGGGCAAGGAGACGGACCGGATCCGCGCCGTGGTGACCGAACTGCGCCGGTGCGGCGTCGACGCCGTCGAGGAGGCCGACGGGTTCACGGTGGCCCCGGGCCGCCCCCGTGGCGCGACCGTGCAGACCTACGACGACCACCGGATGGCGATGAGCTTTGCCGTGCTGGCCGCAGGTGCGTCGCCCGACGACCCGCTCCGCGTCGCCGACCCCGGGTGCGTGGCCAAGACCTACCCGGGCTTCTGGGACGACCTGGAGACGGTCAGGGGGACCGTCCGCCCCGCACGTGCCTAGGATTGCCGCCGACATGGGAGGACCATCCACGTGCGTGTGATCGCGATCGACGGGCCGGCAGGCTCAGGCAAGTCCACCGTGGGGCGTCTCCTCGCCGAGCGCCTCGGGCTCACCTACCTGGACACGGGGGCGATGTACCGGGCCGTCGCGTTCGCCGCCATCCGTGGCGGTGTCGACCCGGTCGACGCCGGTCCCGTGGCCCAGCTGGCCCAGCGGATCGACCTCCAGCTGGGCAACGGCACCGTCGTGGTCGACGGCGTCGACGCCTCGGTGGAGATCCGTGGCCCCGAGGTGTCGCGCGCCGTGAGCACCGTGGCGGCGAACCCCGACGTCCGGGCCGAGATGCGGTCGCGGCAGCGGGCCTGGGCGGCCGAGCGCGGCGGGGGCGTCATCGAGGGCCGCGACATCGGGTCCGTGGTCTTCCCGGACGCCGTGCTGAAGGTCTACCTGACCGCCGACCCGGAGGTCCGGGCGCAGCGCCGGGCCAAGGAGATGACCGACCTGGCCTACGACAGCGTGGCGGCCGACCTGGCCCGCCGGGACGCTGCCGACCAGGGCCGCTCCCACAGCCCGCTGGTCGAGGCCGAGGACGCGGTCGTGCTGGACACCACGGGCATGGGCATCGAGGAGGTCCTCGACCACCTGGTGGCGCTCGTGGAGGAACGCTCGGCGGCCCGGGAGGAGTCGTCGGGGTGACGCGGCGCGAGCTCCGGCCGCTGAGCGCGCCGGCGCGCGCCGTGTACCGGACCCTCCGGGGCGCCGGGGTGGCGGTCGCCCGCGTCTACTGGCGCCTCGACGTCGAGGGCGTCGACCGGCTGCCGACGACCGGTCCGTTCGTGATCGCCCCGGTGCACCGCTCCTACGTCGACTTCTTCATCGTGGCCCTGGCCTTCCCGCGCTGCCTCCGGTTCATGGTGAAGAACTCGATCTGGAAGTCGCGGGGGTTCGGGTCCTTCGTCGAGTGGATGGGGTCGTTCCCGGTCGACCGTGACCGTCCGGACCGCGACGCGCTCCGGGCGTGCGAGCAGGCCGTGGCGATGGGCGACCCGGTCGTGATGTTCCCCGAGGGGCAGCGCCGTGACGGCGACTCGGTGGTCGACCTCTTCGACGGACCGGCGTGGGTGGCGTGCCGCCACCGGGTCCCGGTGGTGCCGGTCGGGATCGGCGGGAGCCAGCGGGCGATGCCCCGCGGCGCGAAGTTCGTGTTCCCGGCCCGGGTCACCGTGGTGCTCGGCGAGCCCATCTACCCCGACGTCGACACGTCGGGCCGGGTGCCGCGGCGCAAGGTCGCCGAGATGACGGACCGGGTCCAGGCCGAGGTGCAGCGCCTGTACGACCAGGCGCGGGCTGCCTAGCTCAGCCGGCGAGCAGGACCCCGGCGTACATCGCGGCGAGGCCGAAGAGCAGCCCGACGGCGCCGCCGGCAGCCAGGCGGGCCTTGTTGCCCTTCGCCGTCTGGTGGACCAGCGCGCCGGCCGCGCTCAGCAGCACGAACAGCATCTTGACCTCGAACAGCGGGTGCGCGTCGCTGCCCAGGACGTTCATGAGGATCAGGCCCATGCCGGTCAGGACCGACAGGCCGAGGGCCGGCCACGCTACGGTCTTGAACCCGTTGGCCAGGGCCTTGGTCGGTCCGTCGCCCAGCGGCCGCATGCGCGGTGCGATGCCGCCCACCACGATCTGTCCGCCGACCCAGACCGATGCGGCGACGATGTGCAGGAAGAGGACGAACGGTTCCACGGTGGGGCTCCAGGGGGTGTGCGGAGGTCTCAGGAGAGCTCGGACAGCACCGTACTCGCCGGGAGGCTCCGGTCGTTGCTGGCAGGGGCCGCGGCGGGGTCCCCGCCCAGGCCCAGGGTCCCGATGCGCTCGATGGCCCCGAGGAGCTCCCGCAGGTTGCGGGGCGGCGGGAAGTACTCGTCCTCGTCGGTCACGCGGACCTCGTCGACGCCCAGCCGCGGGGCCAGGCGCTCCAGGACGGCGTCCACGAGCTCTTCCGGCGCCGAGGCCCCGGCCGTGACGCCGACCGTGCCCGTGAGCGAGTCGGGCAGCTCCTCGGCGCCGTTGACGCGCACCACGACCGGGCAGCCGGCCTCGCGGGCAAGGTTCTCCAGCGCCACGGTGTTGGAGGAGTTCGCCGAGCCGATGACCACGACGGCGTCGCAGCGCGGGGCGATCTCCATGAGCGCCGACTGGCGGTTGGTGGTGGCGAAGCACAGGTCGGACCGGCCCGGGCTCCACATCTCGGGGAAGCGGGCCCGGGCAGCCTCCGCGACCGCCGACCAGTCGCGGTGCGACAGGGTCGTCTGGGCCAGGAGCGCCACCGGCGTGGTGATCTCGTCGAGCGCCTCGACCTCGGCCACCGACTCGACCCGGCGGATGGCGTCCGGTGCGACGGCCATCGTGCCCACCGCCTCCTCGTGGCCCTCGTGGCCCACGTAGACGATGGTGTAGCCCTTGCCGGCCCGGACCTTCACCTCGTGGTGGACCTTCGTCACGAGCGGGCACACGGCGTCGACCACGAACCCGCCGCGGGCACGGGCCTCGGCCACGACCTCCGGCGCGGAGCCGTGGGCAGAGAGCATCACGGGTCGGCCCTCGGGCACCTCGGACACGTCGTCGACGAACACCACGCCCAGGTCGCGGAAGCGCTGGACCACCCGCTGGTTGTGGACGATCTCGTGGTAGCAGTAGACGGGCGGCTCGAACGACCGGACCATCCACGCAAGGGCCTTGATGGCCATCTCCACGCCGGCGCAGAACCCGCGCGGCGCCGCGAGCAGGACCTTGTCCACCCCCATGGTTCCCTGGCCCGCGGTCGTCACGCCGGGGAGCCTACGGCCGGGTCACGGGTCGTGGCGGTACACGAGCACGTCGTCGAAGGACGCCAGCACCTGGTCGCCCAGGCCGACGGGCTGCGCGTCCAGGCCGGACCGGAACCGCAGCTCGGCGGTCACGAAGTGGCGCACCTCGGGCCAGACCTCGACGGACGGCCGGAACGGGCCGACCGTGCAGCCGTCGTCGCCGAGGGCGAGCAGCCCGTCCGGCACCGGCAGGTTGATGGCCCGGGCCAGCGCAGCCACGCCCCCGCCCCCCACGGTGCAGATGTCGGTGAAGGCGTTGTTGTGGCCGGCACCGCCGACCTCGAGCAGCCGCCGCTCGCCGGCGGTGTACTCGAACCCGGTCCGGAGGTTGTCGATGGGGGAGATCCCGTCGTTGCGCCCGCCGATCCAGGTCACGGCCTTGCCCGGCGGCAGCAGGGGTGCCGTCATGTTGGCGAGCTGCAGCGGCGAGACGCCGGCCGCCAGCGAGACCGCCGAGGGCACGTCGCCGCGGGCCAGGAGCCGCTGCGACTCGGACCCGCCGGCCGAGTGGCCGACGGGGAACACCCGGGTCGGGTCGACGGTGCCGCGCAGCAGCCCGTCGTCCGCCGCCGACAGGCTGCGGACCAGGTCGATGGCCTCGCCGGCCACGACCGTGTCGGGCCGCGCCGCGGCGGGCGGCTCGCCGAGCACGCCGGTCAGGCCCCGCTCGAGGTAGTCCGGCGACGCCACCACGAAGCCCCAGCTGGCCAGGTGGGCCGTGAGGAAGGACGACTGCTGGCGGTAGCTCGCCGCGCCGTGCGAGAACAGCACCAGCGGGAAGGGGCCCGTCGCGGCGGGGGCGTCCCGGAAGGCCGGGGCGACGGCGCCGGACACGACCGGGTCCGACAGGTCGGGGAAGTTGACGTCGTCACGGAGCGTGGGGTCGATCGAGTTGACCAGGTCCCGGAACGCTGCCGGGAGCAGGTCGAGGAAGTTGTAGGTGTCGCGGGACGCGCCGTCGGCGCCGGAGGAGGGGTACCAGACCTCGACCTTCCGGTCGGCGAGCGACAGCGTCGTGACGCCCACCGTGTAGGGGCCAGGGTCCGTGTAGGCGGCGTCGGCAGCCCGCGGTGCGTCGTTGGCCGACGGACCGGTCGCCGGTGCGGGCGGGGCCGGCACGCACGCCGCGGCGAGTGCTGCCACGCCCATCAGTGCTGCCACGACCGTCGTGCGTCGCTGTGCCGTCCCCATAGGTCCTCCCGTGTCGCCCGCCGCCGGTGCGGCCGTCCGGTGCAACCAGCACGGCCGTCGCGGTGTTCCGCAGTGTGGCACGAGCGTCCCGGCGTTGTCCCGCGTCCGGAGCCCGCAGGGCCCGGGCCGGTACGCTGCGGCCGTGCCCACCAGCCCCGGAGCCTCTGTCGTCGCGGTCGTCGACGGCTCGCCCGCGCACCGGGCCGGGGTGCAGGTGGGCGACGAGCTGCTGTCGGTCGGCGGCCTGCCGCTGCGCGACGTCATCGAGTACCAGGTGCTCACCGACGCCGCCGAGGTGGACCTCCTGCTGCGCCGGGGCCAGCAGGACCTGCGCCTCGAGGTCCGCAAGGAGGACGGGGTCCCGCTCGGCCTGGAGGTCGCGTCCGCAGTGTTCGACGCCGTGCGGACCTGCGACAACCACTGCGAGTTCTGCTTCATCTACCAGCTGCCGCCGGGGATGCGCCGCAGCCTCTACCTGAAGGACGACGACTACCGGCTGTCGTTCCTGTACGGGAACTTCACCACGCTGACCCGCTTCACGGAGGGCGACCTCGAGCGCGTGGTCACCGAGGGGCTCTCGCCGCTCTACGTCAGCATCCACGCCACCGACCCCGACGTGCGCGCGGACCTGCTGCGGAACCGCCGTGGGGCCATGAGCCTCCGCTGGCTGCGGGCACTGCTCGACCACGAGGTGGAGGTGCACGGCCAGGTGGTGGTGTGCCCGGGCCTCAACGACGGCGCCGTGCTCGAGGACACGCTCGCCGGCGTGCTCGACGAGTACCCCGAGCTGGCCGACGTGGCGGTCGTCCCGCTCGGCGTGAGCGACCACAGCACCGAGGCCCGCAAGCGTCCCCACACCGTCGACGAGGCCGTCGCCGTCGTGGAGACCGTGGCGCGCTGGCAGCAGGTCTTCCAGCGCGTGCTCGGCCGGCCGACGGTGTTCGCGGCCGACGAGTACTACCTGCTGGCCGGGCGCCCGTTCCCGGCGGCAGAGGTCTACGGCGACTTCGGGATGCACGAGGACGGCATCGGGATGGTGCGGGCCTTCGAGGCGGAGTTCGAGGGCCGGACCGACCACGGCATCGGGGTCCAGCCGGGGTTCTTCGCCTCGGTGGACGGTGCGCCGGCCGAGGGCTACCGGGCCCCCCGCGGCGAACCGGCGCTGGCCGGCTCGTGCGGCGTCTCGGCAGGTCTCCCGGCGACGACGGGCAGCCCGGTCGCCACCCCGGTGCGGCTGGCCCCGTCACGGTCGGCCCCGGTGGGCATCCTGACCGGCGGCTACGGTGCCCGGGTGCTGACACCGCTCGTCGAGTCGTTGGGGCGCCCCGACGTGCGGGTCGTCACCGTGGAGAACCGATGGTTCGGCGGCAACATCGCCGTCGCCGGCCTGATGGTGTTCGACGACGTCGCCCGGACGCTCGAGGCCGAGCCCGAGGGGCACCGCTACCTGCTGCCCGACGTCTGCCTCTCTGGCGGCCGCTTCCTGGACGGCGGGGTCCCCGAGGACCTGCCGAGGCCGGTCGAGGTGGTCCGCACCGACGGGCTCGCCCTGCGGGAGGCGCTGTCATGTGCGGCGCGCTCCCGGGCGTCGCCATCGTCGGGCGCCCCAACGTCTGCAAGTCCACGCTGCTGAACCGGATCGTCGGACGCCGGGTCGCCATCGTGGAGGAGAAGCCGGGCGTGACCCGCGACCGCAAGGAGGTCGAGGCCGAGTGGAACGGCCGGGCGTTCCTGGTCGTGGACACGGGCGGCTGGATGGCCAAGGGGACCGAGCTCGACCAGAAGGTGTCGGACCAGTCGGAGCAGGCGCTCAAGGAGGCCGACGTGGTCCTCCTGGTGGTGGACTCCACGCTCGGCGTCACCGAGGACGACGCCAGGGTGGCCCAGCTGCTGCGGGGTGTCGACGCCCCGGTGATGGTCGTGGCCAACAAGGTGGACGACCGGGTGCACGAGGCCGACGCCTGGGAGCTGATGTCCCTCGGGCTGGGGGAGCCGTGGACCGTCTCCGCGCTGCACGGCCGGGGGATGGGCGACCTGCTCGACGCCGTGGTCGCCGGGCTGCCGGAGGCTGCCCCGGACGACGAGGACGACGTCCCCGAGGACGCCGACCGGGCGTCGGTGTGCTCGGTGGCGCTCGTCGGCCGTCCCAACGTGGGCAAGTCGACGCACTTCAACCGCCTGATCGGTGAGGACCGCTCCGTGGTCCACGACATGCCGTGCACCACCCGGGACGCCGTGGACACCGTCGTGGAGACCGACATCGGGCCACTCCGGTTCGTGGACACCGCAGGCATGCGCCGCCGGTCCAAGATCGACGAGGGGACGGAGTACTTCTCGATGGTCCGGGCCCTCCGGGCCGTCGACGAGTCCGACGTGGCCCTGCTCGTGATCGACGCGACGGAGGGCATCACCCACCAGGACCAGCGGCTGGCCGAGCGCGTCGACGGCGCCGGGTGCCCGATCGTGGTCCTCCTGAACAAGTGGGAGCTGCTCGACGCCGACCAGCGCGCCGAGGTGCTCTACCAGCTGGGCCAGAAGCTCCACTTCCTGGGCGACTCGGCCGTCCTGCGGATCTCGGCACTCACCGGCAAGGGCGTGCACCGGCTGCTGCCCGCCCTCGAGGACGCCATTGCGGCGTACCACACCCGGGTCCCCACCCGGCAGGTCAACGACGTCGTCCGGCGGGCCCAGCAGGCGCAGCCGGCGCCGCACGGGGCCCGGATCCTCTACGCCACGCAGGGTGCGTCCGACCCGCCCACGTTCACCTTGTTCACCAACAAGGAGATCCCGCCGAGCTACGTCCGCTACATCGAGCGGCAGCTCTCGGAGGCCTTCGGCCTGGGCGCCACGCCGCTCAAGCTGCGGGTTCGCCCGCGTGCCCGGTGAACGGGCCCGTACATCTAGGCTCACGCCGTCCGAGAAGGAGCACCATGACCACCACTGCCCGCCACACTGCCGTCGCCGTCCTTGCCGCCCTCTGCCTGCCCGCGCTGGGCGCCGGCTGCTCGGGCGACGACCCGTCCTCGGCCGACGGCGCCACCGAGACCACGGCCGCCGCGGAGCAGGCGTCCGGGGCGCTCGCCGAGATCGAGGAGCGCGGCAAGCCGGAGGTGGCCGTGCCGCCGGCACCGGCGACGGAGCTCAAGGTGACGGACGTGGTCGAGGGCACCGGTCCGGCCGTGCAGCCCTCGGACTCCGTCACGGTCCACTACGTCGGGGTCGGCCAGCAGAGCGGCAAGGAGTTCGACTCCTCCTGGAGCCGCGGCGAGACCATCTCGTTCCCCCTGAGCGGGGTCATCCAGGGCTGGAGCGAGGGCCTGGTCGGCATGAAGGTCGGCGGCCGCCGCGAGCTGGTGATCCCCGGGGCGCTCGCCTACGGCGCCAACCCGCCGTCGCCGGACATCGCGCCGGACGAGACCCTGGTGTTCGTCGTCGACCTGGCCGCCATCAACTGAGTTCGCACGGGCCGACCGGGCCCATGACAGGAGGAACAGCGTGATCCACGAGATCGAGGAGCGGGGCAAGCCCGAGGTGAACCTGCCGACGGGTCCTGCGACCGAGCTGGTCGTGACCGACCTGGTCGAGGGGACCGGCGACGAGGTCCGGCCGAACGACTCCGTCACGGTCCACTACGTGGGGGTCGGCCAGGCCACCGGGCGCCAGTTCGACGCGTCGTGGGACCGTGGCGAGACCATCAGCTTCGGGCTCAACCAGGTCATCCAGGGCTGGAGCGAGGGCCTGGTCGGCATGAAGCTGGGCGGCCGCCGCGAGCTGGTCATCCCCGGGGAGATGGCCTACGGGTCCCACCCGCCGCCGGGGGCCGGCATCCAGCCCGACGAGACGCTGGTGTTCGTCGTCGACCTGGCGCGGATCAACTGACCTGACGTGACCGACCCGGCCGACGACGCTCCGACGAGGGTCCGCGCCGCCGCGGCGCGGGCGCGCGAGGGCAACCTGGCCGCGGGCGGCGCCAAGCTCGAGTCGCAGGGCAAGCTCTTCGTCCGTCGCCGGATCGAGCTCCTGTGCGACCCCGGGTCCTTCGTGGAGGACCAGCTGCTGGCGAACGCCGACTACGGGGACGGTCCCGCCAAGGACCTTCCGGCCGACGGCGTCGTCACCGGGGTCGGTGAGGTCGACGGCCGGCCGGTGGCCGTGATGGCCAACGACCCCACGGTCAAGGCCGGCTCGTGGGGCGCCCGGACGGTCGAGAAGATCGTCCGGCTGACCGAGACGGCGCTCAAGCAGCAGATCCCCGTGGTCTGGCTCGTCGACTCCGCCGGGGCGCGCATCACCGACCAGGTCGAGCTCTTCCCGGGGCGGCGGGGGGCGGGCCGCATCTTCTACAACCAGGTGCGGCTGTCGGGGAAGGTGCCGCAGGTCTGCTGCCTGTTCGGGCCCTCGGCCGCGGGCGGCGCCTACATCCCGGCGTTCTGCGACCTGGTGGTGATGGTCGAGGGCAACGCCTCCATGTACCTGGGCTCGCCGCGCATGGCCGAGATGGTCATCGGCGAGCAGGCCACGCTCGAGGAGACCGGCGGCGCCCGCATGCACGCCACGGTCTCGGGGTGCGGCGACAACCTGGCCCACGACGACGAGGACGCCATCGACCAGGCCCGGGCCTACCTGACCTACCTGCCGGCGCGCTGGACCGAGCCGCCCCCGGTCTACGAGGCCCACCCGCCGGCGACGGCCCTGCACGCAGGGATCGTGCCCGAGGAGGAGACCGCCGGCTACGACATGCACGACGTGCTCGACGGGCTGCTCGACGCCGAGTCGTTCTTCGAGGTGAAGCCCCTGTTCGCCCCCGAGCTGCTCGTCGGGCTGGGGCTGCTCGAGGGGCACCCGGTGGGGATCGTCGCCAACAACCCGATGCACAAGGGCGGGGTCCTGTTCACCGACAGCGCCGACAAGGCCGCGCGGTTCATCTGGCTGTGCGACGCGTTCGGCGTCCCGCTGGTGTTCCTGGCCGACGTGCCGGGCTTCATGATCGGCACCCAGGTCGAGCGGGAGGGGATCATCCGGCACGGCGCCAAGATGATCACGGCAGTGTCCGAGGCAACCGTCCCGAAGTTCTGCGTGGTGGTGCGCAAGGCCTACGGCGCCGGGCTCTACGCCATGTCGGGCCCGGCCTTCGAGCCGGAGGCCACGCTGGCGCTGCCCACCGCGAAGATCGCCGTGATGGGCCCCGAGGCCGCCGTCAACGCCGTGTACGCCAACAAGATCGCCGCCATCGAGGACCCCGCCGAGCGGGACGCGTTCGTGGCCGAGCAGCGTCGTGTCTACGAGGAGGACGTCGACCTGGTCCGCCTCGCGGCCGAGCTGGTGGTGGACGCCGTGGTCGAGTGGGAGGACCTGCGGTCGGAGGTCCACCGTCGTATCGACCGTGCCCGCGGCAAGGACCGGCACTTCTCCGACCGCCGGCACGGCGTCCCCCCGGTCTGACCCGTGCCCTGGTGCGAGGACTGCGGACGCTTCTACGCGCCGCCCACCCTGACCCCCGAGGGCAACTGTCCCGACGGCCACCACGTGGCGGAGCCCACGGCGCTGACGCAGGCCGCGGGCGACGGTCCTGACGACCCCACCAACCCGAAGGTGCCGTGGCACTTCTGGCTGCTGCTCGCCGCACTGGTCGCCTACCTGGGGTGGCGGCTGGTGCAGCTCGTGGCCTGGATCGTGGGCTGACCGGGTTCGGACTCCGGCCGGACCACGGCTAGAGTCACCGGCTCCCGGGCTGTGGCGCAGTTTGGTTAGCGCGCTTGACTGGGGGTCAAGAGGTCGGAGGTTCGAATCCTCTCAGCCCGACGGAACGGAACCCCTGCTGCGGCAGGGGTTCCGCCGTTCCGGGGCCGCTGCGTGCGGAAAGAACCTTCTACTTGCCTGAAGATCCTTCGTGCGTACGGTCCTGAGACGTGGAATCCAGTTACTCGCGCTTGGGCGCTGTGCGAGTGGAGGTCCGGGGACGCGGGGCGTCCTTCCGGTCCGCCACCGAGGTCGAGGTCCGTGAGCACATGGCCGCCTGGTCCCGGGCGGGGTGGGAGCTGTTGACGGCCTATACAGTCCGGGAGGTGGATCCCCGGCACGGGGACATCACCGCCTTCCACTTCTTCTGGAAGGCAGACAGGGGCGCACATGGGAACCAGTGACGAGCCGCGCGAGATGCGTTGCTCCGTGCTCGGGGCGACGGTGGTCAAGAAGTTCGGCAAGGTCGAGGTCGAGCCGATCTCGGAGGGCGCCGTGAACGAGCACCTGAGCCCGTGGGTGTCCGCGGGCTGGCACCTCAAGGGGTCGCAGGCCGTGGCGCGGCCCGACCTGGGTGGCACCGTCAACGCCGTCGACCTCTACTTCTTCTGGGAGCGGTAGGTCGTGCCCGGACGTCCGACTGCCGGCGAGCTGGAGCGACCACGGAGGGGGTCGACACCGCCACGTTCTGCGCGTACCCTTCTCAGCATGAGCAGGGCGCACTCATCGGAAAGTGGCGGGACGGCACGGCGGCGGAGCTCCTCGAGGAGGAGTGCCGTGGCCCGGTCGCAGCAGCTGCTCCGGTGGACCTTCGCCCTCGTCTCGGTCGCCTGTGCCGTCGGCGTGGCGCTCCTGGTCCCCGCCCAGGGCCGTCCGACGGTCGTCGTCGCCGAGGTCGTGGTCTCCCTGGTCCTCGGTGCCGCGGTGGCCGTGACGGTGGAGCGGTGGAACCGGACCCGCATCGTCGACCTCCGCCACCACGACCTGCTCGAGGGGCTCCGGCACGGCGTGCTGCCGGACGCCACCCCCGTCGCCACGGTGGACCTCCGTCACGGCTCCCGGACGGCGACGCCGACGCAGGAGCACCGGCTGTTCGGCCTCTGCGAGTGCGCCGACTGTGCCGCGGGTCGCCCCGAGGTGGCCGACGAGGCGGCCACCGCCCCGCTGGTGAGCCCCGGGCGCGACGCGTCGGGCCGCCGGGTCATCGACCTGCGCACCGGCTCGGCCCGCCAGGGCCGGGCCCGGCTCGGGACCCGCTCGGCCCCCACCCGCTGAACGGGCGGGCAGGGGCCGCGCAGCGCACCAGCTCAGGCGCCGCCACGCCGGCGCCGGTCCTCCTCGGCGGGCTTGTCGCCCTCGAAGAAGTCCCGTGCGTCGAGGCGCTCGCGGCGCCGGAGCTTGCGCTCCCGGTCGACGGCCTTCTTGCTCAGCGAGCCGAACGCCTGGAGCGTGCCGGCGCCGTCCGCCATGAAGGCCTGGACCGAGGCGGCGGCGTAGCCCATGGCCTGGGCCTCCTGGTAGACGTCGAGGCCGGCACCCATGAAGACGAACTGCCAGCCGGTCGAGGTGTAGGCCTCGACGAGCGACCGGATCGTCTCGAGCGTGAACTCCGTGCTCTGGTTCTCCTGGCCGTCGGTGATGCTGATGAACAGCACCTCCTCCGCCGGGAGGCCGTCGGCCGCACGCTGACGCACCCGGGCGGCGGCGCGGTTGATGAGCGCTCCGGTGGCGTCGAGCAGGGGAGTGCCGCCGCGCGGCACGTAGGTGTTCGTGTCCAGCGGCACCATCTCGGCGACCGGCACGGCGTCCGCCACGACGTCCTGCGGGTCGCCCGAGTCGAACTGGACCAGCGTGACCGTGGCGGTGGAGCCGTCACGGACGAGCTCTGCGAGCAGGTTGTTGAAGCCGCCGACGACGTCGTCGACCATCCCGCCCATCGACCCGGAGCGGTCGAGCAGGACGTAGATCTTGGACGGTGCCGGCGTGCCGTCGGGCCCGGGCGTGCCCGGCTCGGGGGTGGTGGGGGACGGGGTCGTCATGGTGTGTTCCTCTCAGGTCCTGGCCGGCCCTTCCGACCTGGACGTCCGTAGTGAGTCCCGCAGGAGGAGATGGGGCTGCGCCCGGGGCGGAAACCCACCGGACCGTTGTCACACCTCCCTGCCACACTCTCTGCGTGGGACCAGGAGGCAGCATGACGACAGGAACGGACGCGTCCGGCACGTGGGAGGACGAGCCCGGCGACGGGCAGGACCTCGTCCAGTGGGCCCTGAGCGACCGGTGCACCAAGGTCGTGCGCAACGAGCTGAAGAAGGCGGGCCTGCCGAGCGGTCCGCAGATGGTCGAGGACCTCGAGATGGCGGTGTGGCAGAACATCGAGGGACATGTCGAGCGCAACCCCGGGGCGACCTACCGGAACGTCCCTGGCTACGGCCGGTCCGTGGTCCGGAACACGCTGCGCCGCCTGGCCTCCGGCCGCCTCCCGCTGGGCGACGAGGACCTCGACCAGGTCGAGGACCGGACCACGTCCCGCAGCACGTCGCTCGAGGACGCAACACGCATCCACCTCGAGCAGCAGGGTGGCCCTCCCTGGGTCCTCGGCGCGGCACTCGCCTACGCGACCCTGCTGTGCTACCCCGACGCCCGGCCGGCAGACCTGCCGGCGCCGCAGGCCGGCGCGAAGGAGGCCGACGCGCTCGGCTGGCCGGCGCTCTGGCTCGCAGGGGTGCGCGACGTCTTCCCCGGCCCGGGCGGCGACACCCGTCGTGGACGGCGGAACAGGTCGGTGCGTCTGGTCCGGGCACGGCTCGCGGCCGCGTTGGGTGCAGCCCTGGACGAGGGGGTCTGAGCCGTGGACGAGTCGAGCTTCTACGACGCGGTGTATGCCGAGCAGATGGAGGCCCGGGCGGCTGACGGAGCGACCGAGTTCCGTGCCGGTCCGTTCGGCCCGGCGGGCACCTCGGTGCTGGAGCTGTCCGACGGGACGGTGCTCGAGGTCGACCATGCGGACCCGGACCGTCTGGTGTCGCTCGTGGTCGACGGCCCGCTCTCGCAGTCCCGGCGTGCCCGGACCCTGCTGGGCCAGGAGCGGTTCGACTGGACCTGCGCCCAGCTCGACGCCCAGCACGCGGCCAAGGCGCCGGGGCGCCCGGCCCGGGCCGAGGTGCCGGGGTGGCCCGACGTGCGGCGGCAGTCACAGCCCCGACGCGCCCGGCTGGGCGGCTCCTTGGCCGGCGCCATCGGCGAGGCGGTGGTTGCGGCCGACCTGTCCGCCGACCCGTCGGCGTCCCCGCTGGTCCGTCTTGCGGCCGGGCTGGAGTTCCTGGCCCGTGTCCGCGACGGCGACCTGGGCGAGATCCTGGGGACGGCGTCGGACCGGGTTGCCCGGGACATGTACGACGTCGGCCTCGCAGTGGGCCCCGACGACCTGGCGGGGCTCGGCC
>CAIYXG010000304.1 GCA_903930035.1 uncultured Actinomycetes bacterium
CCGCCGCACCGGCCGGGGGCACGTGGTGCTGACCGCCTCAGGAGGCGGTTCGGACGGCGGGCGCATGTCGGAGTGTCCCCCCGGCGGGGAGGACCCGCACATGCGGGCGCTACTCGGCGTCGATGCGTCGGCGCAGGTCGTCGAGCCAGGTGTCGGCGTCGGCCGGCACCGCGCCGGCGGCGGTCCGCTCGAGCGGGTCCGTGGACGGCGCCGCGGGGTAGGACCCCAGGAACTTCACGTCGCCCTGCGTGGCCTTGAGCTGGTGGAGGCAGTCGGCCACCGGCGCGTCGGCGACGTGGCCGTCGAGCTCGAGCAGGAAGCAGTAGTCGCCGAGCGAGGTCTTGGTCGGCCGCGAGAGCAGCAGCGTCAGGTTGATGGACCGTGACGCGAACTCGGAGAGGATCGACAGCAGCGAGCCGGGCCGGTCGGCCTGCTGGTAGACGACGATGGACGTCTTGTCCCGCCCGGTCGGCGCCGGCACGGAGTCGCGGCCCACCACCACGAACCGGGTCCGGTTCTCCGGGTGGTCCTCGATGTCGGCGGCCGCCACGTCGAGGCCGTAGACCTCGGCGGCCCGCACGTTGGCGATGGCGGCCACGGCCGGGTCGTCCGCCTCGGCGACGGCCCGGGCGGCCTCCGCGGTCGAGTTGGCGGCACCGTGGGCGACGCCGGGCAGGTGCGCGCGCAGCCAGGTGCGGCACTGGGCGGTCGCCACGGGGATGGACACCACCTTGGTGACGCCGTCGACCGGCGCCCCGGGGACGGTCAGCAGGTTGTGCTGGACCCGCTGGACGAGCTCCCGCTGGATGAGCACGTCGACGTCGAACGCCAGGGTGTCGATGGTGGCGTTGACGGTGCCCTCGATGGCGTTCTCGATGGGCACCACACCCAGGTCGACCTGTCCCTCGGCGACCGCGAACAGCACGTCGGGCATGGAGTCGAACGGCACGGACGTGAGCGACGCCAGGTCGGCCTCGCGGTGCATGGCCTGCTCGGTGAAGGTGCCCTCGGGGCCCAGGTAGCCGACCGTGGTGGCGGACTGCAGGGCGGAGGGGCCGGACGTGGTCACCGGCGCAGGTTACCGACCGGCCTGTTGGGCCACGCGACCCGTTCCGGCCCCGGCGGCCGGCGGGCACGCGCAGTTCCGCGGCGCAGGTTCAGCCCGTACCATCCGAACATGACGTCGCATCTGTCCTCCGCCTGGTTCCAGGTGACCGACCTGCAGGTCGAGTCCGGCCAGGGCTGCTGGGTCACCACGGTCGACGGCGACCGGTACCTGGACTTCACCTCGGGCATCGCCGTGACCTCCACCGGCCACTGCCACCCGGCGGTGGTCGAGGCCATCCGGGAGCAGGCCGGCCGGTTCATCCATGCCCAGGTCAACTGCTACCGCCACGACCAGCTGGAGCCGCTCGCCGCCAAGCTCGCCGAGCTGGCCCCCGGCGACATCGACACGTTCTTCTACGCCAACTCTGGCGCCGAGGCGACCGAGGGCGCGGTGAAGCTGGCGAAGCACGCGACCGGCCGTCCGAACGTGATCGTGTTCCAGGGCAGCTTCCACGGCCGCACCCACCTGGCCATGGCGATGACCACCTCCAAGACCGGCTACCGCGCCGGGTACGCGCCCCTGCCCTCGGGCGTGTTCGTGGCGCCGTTCCCCTCGGTCGTGGGGACCGACGCCGAGGTCGAGGCCGAGGTGGACCGCTGTCTGGACTTCGTCCGGTACCTGCTGGCCGGCCAGACCGCGCCGGCCGAGACCGCCGCGATGATCCTGGAGCCGGTCCTGGGCGAGGGCGGCTACTGCCCGGCGCCGGCCCGGTTCCTGCAGGGGCTCTCGGCGATCTGCGCCGAGCACGGGATCATGTTCATCGCGGACGAGGTCCAGGCCGGGTTCCTGCGCACGGGCACCATGTTCGCCATCGAGCCGTCGGGCGTGCAGCCGGACATCCTGGTCATGGCCAAGGGCATTGCCTCGGGGTTCCCGTTCGCCGCTATCGGCGCGTCCAAGGCCGTCATGGACCACTGGGCGCCCGGCGCCCACGGTGGCACCTACGGCGGCAACGCCATCGGCTGCGCCGCCGCACTGGCCACCATCGGCGTGCTGACCGCGGACGGGTTCGCCGAGAACGTCAACGCCCGTGGCGAGCAGCTGCGGTCGGGCCTGCGGAAGGTGGCGGCGGACCACCCGGTCGTGGCCGACGTGCGCGGACCGGGTCTCATGGTGGCCGCGGAGTTCCGCGACCCGGCCACCGGCGCGCCCGATGCGGCTCGCACGGCAGCGGTCATCGCCCACGCCCGGGAGCACGGGAAGCTGCTGCTGATGAACGCCGGCACGTGGGGGAACGTGATCCGGTTCATGCCGCCGCTGGTGGTGGACGAGTCCGAGATGACGCTCGCCGTCGACGCCGTGGCCGCGGCCGTCGCGGCGACGGCCTAGGCCGTCCGGACGGACGGACGGGGCGACCGTGCACCACGTCGCTGCGGGCGCTCCAGGGACCGGGCCGGCATGACGGCCGCCGTCGTGGCCCCGACGCGCACCGAGTGGATGGCCTCGGCGCGCGCCGACCAGGTGATGCTCTGGAGCTGGGTGCCGTTCGCCCTCGTGGGGGTGCTCCTGCGCGACCCCCGGGCCGTGCTGGTGGGCGTCTCGGTGGTGCTGGCGTTCTCGTTCAGCCACCAGGTGCTGACGCTCCCGCTCGTCTACGGCGACCGCACCACGTTCATGTCCCGCCGCCTGCTGTTCAGCCTGGCGCCGTTGGTGCTGCTGGTGGGGATCGCCGTGCTGCGGATGGAGGCGTTCGTCCTGCTGGCGGTGGTGGCGGCCGGGTGGAACGCCTTCCACACCGTGCGCCAGCGCTACGGGATGGTGCGGATCTACGGCCGCAAGGTCGGCCAGGAGGCACCCGGCGTGGAGCAGTGGCTGCTGTTCTCCGGGTTCTTCACCGCCGTGGTGCTCGCCGCGTCCACCACCGCGCTCGAGTCGACGCCGGCGGGCGGGGTCCTGGACCTGGGCCAGGCCGGCACCAACACGCAGCTGGTGGAGATTCTGGGCGACCTGCGGCCGGCGGCCCGCTGGGTGGCGTTGCCGCTGCTGGCGCTGACCGGAGTGCTCGGCGCCCGGTGGTGGCAGCAGGAGCGGGGTCGTCCGCAGAACACCGCCAAGCACTGGTACCTGGGCAGCACCCTGCTCATGTTCGCCGTGGCCCCGTTCTCCCCGCTCGGGGCGCTGCTGGGGTTCGTGGGCAGCCACGCCGTCGAGTACTACCTGGTGGTCGCCCGGTCGCTCCGCAGCCGGACCACCACCACGCCCGACTCCCCCCTGGCCCGGCTCACCGCCAGGGTCGGGCCGTGGCCCCTGGTCGTCGGGTTCGCCCTGGTGCTGGTGCTGGTGGTCTACGGGGCGATGCTCGGCCCGCTGCTGGACCTGGGGTCGGTGCTGGCGTTCACGCTGGGGGCGCTGCACTTCCTGTTCGACGGGATCATCTGGCGCACCGGCCGGCCCGCGATGTCGGCCTCGGCCTTCACTGGCGCACCGTCCGCGGTCTGACGCGTCTGCGGCGTCCCCCAAGGGCGGGGGCGGTAAGGGGCAGCGGCGAGATCAGGAGGAGGGCCGCGAGGCGGCGTGGCGCCAGAGGGACCGGTAGGTCGGCCACGTCAGTCCGGGCTGCACGTACCCGGCGTCGACCAGCTCCTGGTGCAGCCGCGGCAGGTGCTTGAACGGCACGCCGATGTCCACGTGGTGGGCCAGGTGCCAGCCCGTGTTGTACGGGACCATCCA
>CAIYXG010000305.1 GCA_903930035.1 uncultured Actinomycetes bacterium
AGCGACGAGTAGCCGGTCCCGAAGTCGTCGAGCGCCACCAGGAACCCCAGCTCGTCGAGCGCCTCCAGGCGGAGCGCGCTCGCCGTCAGGTCCTCCATGAGCAGGGTCTCGGTGATCTCGAGCTCGATCTGCGACGGCGAGACGTCCGAGCGGTCGAGCGTGGCCGCCAGCCGGTCGACGAACCCGCGCTGCTCGAACTCGCTCGTGGAGATGTTGACCGCGACCCGCGCACCGTGCGGGAACAGCGACTCGGCGTTCCAGCCGGCCAGGTCCTCGGCCACGGTGTGCAGCACCAGGTCGCCGATGGCGGCGATGGACCCCGTGGCCTCGGCCGCCGGGATGAAGCTCGACGGCGGG
Source organism: uncultured Actinomycetes bacterium (assembly GCA_903930035.1). GTDB lineage: Bacteria > Actinomycetota > Acidimicrobiia > Acidimicrobiales > Microtrichaceae > CAJANQ01. The sequence continues at coordinate 358 of CAIYXG010000305.1, forward strand.
ATGGGCCCGCGCTCGGGGTGCGTCCAGCGCACGAGCGCCTCGGCGGCGGCGACCGCACCCGTGTGCAGGTCGATGATCGGCTGGTAGTGGACCTCGAGCTTGCGCTGCGCCACGGCGAGGCGCAGGTCCCGGTCGAGCTCGATGCCCTCACGGGTGCGCTCGTCGAGCGACGCGTCGTAGAAGCGCAGCTGGTGGCGGCCGGCGCGACGGCCGGCGGACAGGGCGCGCTCGGCGGCCCGGAGCAGCGACGCGCCGTCGGTGCCGTCGTCGGGCGTGCGGCCGATGCCCACCGAGGCGGTCAGGTGGAGCTCGAGGCCGTCCAGCTCCACGGGGCGCTCGAGCCGCCGCTGGACCTCCTCGCCCAGGCGCCGGAGCCGCGCGTCGAAGGTCAGGCTGGGGCCGTCGCCGACCAGGACCACCAGGAACTCGTCCACGCCGATCCGGCCCAGGTCGAGCCGACGCTCCTCCAGGTCCCGCAGACGGGAGGCCACCTCGGCCAGCACCCGGTCGCCGGTGGTGGGGCCGAACGTGTCGTTGATGGTGCGGAAGTTGTCGATGTCGACGTGCAGGACGCCCACGCGCGTCCCGCCCCCGAGGTCGGCCGCGGCGGCGACGACCTCGCCGATCCGGGGCCGCGTGGCGAGCCCCGTCAGCGCGTCGGTGGTCGCCAGGCGCTGCAGGTACTGCTCGGTGCGGCGGGTCTCGGTCAGGTCGGTCAGGGTGAGCACCGTGCCGTCCAGGCCGCCCGGGCCGGTCCGGGGCACGGCGGTGGCCCGCACCCAGCGACGCTCGCGGCGGGTGCCCCCGTCGACCGGCCGGTCCAGCGCCATCTCCACCTCACGGACGGCCTGGTGCTGGCGCAGGCTGAGGACGGCCGGGGTGGACTCGGTGGGGAGCGGGCTGCCGTCGGCGTCGAGGGCCGTCCACGGCGGGTCGAAGACCGACCGGTCGAGGATGCGCTCGGCCGGCAGGCCCACCAGCTCGCAGAACTGGTCGTTGACGGTGCAGATGCGGCCGCTGCGGTCGGCCACGGCCACGGCCTCGCCGAGCGACGCCACCGTGGACTCGAGCCGGTCCCGCTCGGCGCGGGAGGCGGCGTGCAGCCAGAGCCGTTCCGACGCGTCGGTGGACCTGGCCACGACGACGTCGGCGTCGTCGGTGCGGTGGCGGGTCAGGGTGACCTCGGCGGGCGTGACGGCGCCGTCGGGCCCCACGAGGGACATCGCGATGGTGTGGGCGCCGAGGTGGTCCACGGTGCGGACGACGGTGATCCACTCGGCCACCGACATGGGCGGGGTCAGGAGCTCGCCCAGGGTGCGTCCGACGAGCAGGTGGGGGACGGTGCCGACCTGCTCGGCCGCGGCGGCGTTGGTGTCGAGGACCGTGCCCGAGGCCGGGTCGAGTACCCAGATGCCGTCGTCGAGCAGGGCGACCACAGCAGCGCTCAGCTGTGGTGACGATCCCAGCACCTTGTACCTCCTGCCCCAGCTGGCACGGACCCGTGACGGACCCCGCGCCGGTCCAGAAATGGTACGGGTGCGCCCGACGGGGGAGGTGGACCCTCGGGCCCGGGGCCTAGATGCGCCCGGCGGCCCGCGCCGCCTCGGTGGCGTCGTCGAGCTGCCCGTCGACGATGTCGAGGCCGGCGACCCAGAACCCCGGGTCCTCCAGGTCGCAGTCGACGATCCGGCCGAGCTCCTCGGGCGGGCGGGAACCGCCGGCCCGGAGCAGCTCGAGGTAGGCGGGGACGAACTCCTGGCCGCGGGCCTGGTAGCGGGCGTACACCGACAGCGCGAGCAGCTGGCCGTAGGCGTAGGCGTAGACGTAGCCCGGGGTGCCGATGAAGTGCGGGATGTAGCTCCACCACGTGGCGTAGCCCTCGCTGAGCTCCACCGAGTCGCCGAGCATCGCCGACTGGGTCTCGACCCAGAGCTCCCCGAAGCGCTCGACGGCCAGCTCGCCGACGGTACGGCGCTCGGTGTGGACGGCGTCCTCGAAGCGGTTCATGGCGACCTGGCGGAACACCGTGGCGATCGAGTCCTCGAGCGTGGACGCCAGCAGCGCGAACCGGGTGCCGGGGTCGTCGATCTGGGCGAGCAGCGCCGAGCTGGTCACCGTCTCGCCGAACACCGACGCCGTCTCGGCCAGCGTGAGGGGGGTGGTCTGGTGGTAGATCCCCTGCTCCCGGGCGAGCATGGCGTGCAGCCCGTGGCCCAGCTCGTGGGCCAGCGTCGCCACGTCCCGGGCCCGGCCGGTCCAGTTGAGCAGCAGGTAGGGGTGGTGCGACGGCACGGTGTACGCGCAGAACGCGCCCGGCCGCTTGCCCTGGCGCACAGGGGCGTCGATCCAGCTGCCGTCGAAGAACTGCTCGGCCACGTCGGCGAGCTCGGGGGAGAAGCTGCGGTAGGCGGCCAGCACCGTGGACCGGGCCTCGTCCCAGCCCACCTGGCTCTCGTCGGCGGCCACGGACGCCATGCGGTCGTAGTCGGCGAGCACCGGCACGCCGAGCACCTGGGCCTTGAGCGAGTACCAGCGCCGGGGCAGGTCGTAGCGGCTCTGCACCGCCTCCACGAGCGCGGCCACCGACTCGTCGGACGCCTCGTTGGCCAGGTTCCGCGACGAGATCCACGAGTCGTAGTGGCGCAGCCCGTCGTCGACCCGCTTGTCGAGCAGGAGGGTGTTGAACACGTAGGCCCGGGTGCGGAGCCCGGGCTCGAGTCCGGCGGTCACGGCCAGCGCGGCGGTGCGACGCACCTCGCGGTCGGGGTGCTGCAGCAGCGCGAGCCCCTGCTCGAGCGCCACGGTGGCGGTGCCGTCCTCGCTGCCGACGAGCGCGCCCGGCAGCTCCACCTGGACCGACGAGGTCAGCTCGTCGAAGAGCCGCACCCAGGCCGACGAGCCCGACACGGACTTCTCGGTGAGGACCCGCTCCTCGGCCTCGGTCAGCAGGTGGGGACGGAACTTCCGGAGCCCGCGCAGGTGGTGGGCGCAGAAGTCCAGCACCGGGTCGGCCAGCAGCGCCTCGACGTGGTCGTCGTCGAGCTCGGCGAACTCGATCTCGACGAACACCAGCCGGGTCGCCAGCGGCGTGAGCCGCTCCTGCACGGCCATCATGGCGGCCTGGGCCGCGGGGTCGGCCACGTTCTCGGTGTACTTCAGGCTGGTGTAGCCCCCGACGCGCCCCTGGCAGTCCCACAGGCGGGCCATGAGCTGCATCATCCCGGCGAACCCGGCGGCGTCGAGCCCGGCGATGCGGCCGCGGTAGGCCTCGAGCTCGACCGTGATCGCCTCGGCCTGGTCGAGCAGCTCGTCGGTGGTGCGGCCGTCGAGCAGCGTCGAGAGGTCCCAGGCCACCTCGCGTGCGGTCAGGTCGGCCTCGTCGGGGGTGGGTGCGGGGGTGGTGCCGGTGCTCATGGGGGAGCAGGCTACGGCCGGCCGGCCCGGTTCGAGACTCGAACATACGTTCGATAGTCTTGGGCCATGGGGTTCACGAACCCGGGCGTCCCGTGGTCCGAGATCGAGCGCCGGCTCTCCGACCGGCGGCCGGCCCGCCCGCGCCACGAGCAGTACCCCGGCGACGGCAGCGACAGCCCGGCGTGGTCCGCCCGGCGGGTCCCGTACGAGGCGCCGGCCGTGCCTCCTGCCCGGTCGGCCGTGCCCTACGCCGAGCTGCACTGCCACTCGTCGTTCTCGTTCCTGGACGGTGCGTCGTCGCCCGAGGACCTGGTCGAGGAGGCGGTCCGGCTGGGCCTCGAGGCCCTGGCGCTCACCGACCACTCGGGGTTCTACGGGGTCGTGCGGCTGGCCGAGGCCGCCCGGGCCCACGGGCTCCCCACGGTGTTCGGGGCCGAGCTGACGCTCGGCGCCACCGGGACCCGCAGCGGTCCGCCCGACCCCGACGGCCGTCACCTGCTGGTGCTGGCCCGCGACCCCGAGGGCTACGCGTGCCTGGCCTCGTTGCTGTCCCAGGCCCAGATGGCGGGGGAGAAGGGGCGGCCCGTCCTGTCGTTCGCGTCGTTGGCCGAGGCGGCCTCGGGCCGGGCCCGCGGCCGCTGGGCGGTGCTGACGGGCTGCCGCAAGGGGACGGTGCCGGCGGCCCTCGTGGCCGAGGGCCCGGCGGCGGCGGCCCGCGAGCTGCGGTCGCTCGTGGCCGCGTTCGGGCCCGAGCACACGTTCGTCGAGCTGTGGGACCACGGCGACCCGCTCGACTCGGCGCGCAACGACGCCCTGGCGGCACTGGCCGTCGGTGCCGGGGTCCGGATGGTCGCCACCAACAACGTGCACCACGCCACGCCGGCCGACCGGCCGCTGGCCATGGCGCTCGCCGCGGTCCGGGCGCGCCGCTCCCTGGACGACCTGGACGGCTGGCTGCCCGGCGCGGGCGCCCACCTGCGGTCGGGGGCCGAGCAGGAGCTCCGCTTCGCCCGGTTCCCCGGGGCCGTCGCCGCGGCCGCGGCGCTCGGCCGGGAGTGCGCGTTCGACCTGGCGCTCGTCGCGCCGCAGCTCCCGCCGTACCCGTGCCCCGACGGCCCGGACGGCCGCCCCCTCACCGAGATGCAGTTCCTGCGCCAGCTCGCGCACGAGGGCGCCGAGCGGCGCTACGGGCCGCGCCACGCCGAGCGTGTGGCCGGTGCGTGGGACCAGGTCGACCACGAGCTCGCGCTCGTCGAGCAGCTGGGGTTCGCCGGGTACTTCCTGGTCGTCTGGGACATCGTCGAGTTCTGCCGGCGCCACGACATCTACTGCCAGGGGCGCGGCTCGGCCGCCAACTCGGCGGTGTGCTTCGCCCTCGGGGTGACCAAGGCCGACGCCGTCCGGCTGGGCCTGCTGTTCGAGCGGTTCCTGTCGCCCGAGCGCGACGGCCCGCCCGACATCGACCTGGACATCGAGTCCGGCCGCCGCGAGGAGGTCATCCAGTACGTCTACGAGCGCCACGGGCGGACCCACGCCGCGCAGGTCGCCAACGTCATCACCTACCGGGCGCGCTCGGCGGTGCGCGACGCGGCGCGGGCCCTGGGGTTCGCCGCCGGGCAGCAGGACGCGTGGGCCAAGGAGGTCGAGCGGTGGGGCGGGGTCCCGTCCTCGGACCAGGCCGCCGAGCGGCGGTCCACCGCCCCGGCGCCCGTGCTGGACCTGGCCCGCCAGATGGCCGACCTGCCCCGGCACCTGGGCATCCACTCGGGCGGCATGGTCATGTGCGACCGGCCGGTCGTCGAGGTGTGCCCGGTCGAGTGGGGCCGCGCGGAGGGGCGGTCGGTCCTGCAGTGGGACAAGGACGACTGCGCGGCGGCCGGCCTGGTGAAGTTCGACCTGCTCGGCCTGGGCATGCTCACGGCGCTGCACCTCGCGGTCGACCTGGTGCGCGACCACCACGGCGTGGCGCTCGACCTGGCCGAGCTGCCCCAGGACGACGCGGTCTACGACATGCTGTGCCGGGCCGACTCGGTCGGGGTCTTCCAGGTCGAGTCCCGCGCCCAGATGTCGACCCTGCCGCGGCTGCGGCCGCGCTGCTTCTACGACCTGGTGGTGGAGGTGGCGCTCATCCGTCCCGGCCCCATCCAGGGCGGGTCGGTCCACCCGTACATCCGGCGCCGCCGGGGCGAGGAGCCGGTGACCTACCTGCACCCGCTGCTCGAGCCCTCGCTGGCCAAGACGCTCGGCGTCCCGCTGTTCCAGGAGCAGCTCATGCAGATGGCCATCGACGTGGCCGGGTTCACCCCGGCCGAGGCCGACCAGCTGCGCCAGGCCATGGGGTCCAAGCGCTCGGCCGCCCGCATGGCCGCGCTCCGCTCCCGGTTCGACGAGGGGGCGCGTGCCCGGGGCGTGCCGGCCGACGTGGTCCCGCTCGTCTGGGACAAGCTGGCCGCGTTCGCCAACTACGGGTTCCCCGAGTCGCACTCGGTCAGCTTCGCCTACCTCGTCTACGCGTCGGCCTGGCTCAAGCACCACTACCCGGCGGCGTTCTGCGCCGCGTTGCTCGGGGCCCAGCCCATGGGCTTCTACTCGCCGCAGTCGCTCGTGGCCGACGCCCGACGGCACGGCGTGGTGGCGCTGGGCCCCGACGTCGTGCGCTCGCAGGTGCAGGCCACGCTCGAGCCCCACGACGGGTCCACCGGCGGGGTCGCGGTGCGGCTGGGCCTGGCCGCGGTGCGGGCCGTGGGGACGACCGCGGCGGAGCGGGTGGTGGCGGCCCGGCCGTTCACCGACCCCGAGGACCTGGCCCGGCGCGCCGGCCTGGACCGCGCCCAGATGGAGGCGCTCGGCACGGCCGGTGCGCTCGGCTCGTTCACCGGCCGCGACGGCCGTCCGCTCCGCCGTCGCGAGGCCGTCTGGGTGGCGGGCGCGGCAGCGGCCGCGCGCCCGGACCAGCTGCCCGGGACCGTGGGGGTGGCCTCCTCGCCGCGGCTGCCCGGCATGGACCCCCACGAGACCGTGGTCGCCGACCTGTGGGCCACGGGCGTGTCCCCCGACGGCCACCCCCTGGCACAGGTCCGGGCCGACCTGGACCGCCGTGGGGTGGTGCTCGGGGCCGAGCTGGTGGACCGGGCCGACGGGTCGCGCGTGCTCGTCGGGGGCGTGGTGACCCACCGGCAGCGGCCGGCCACGGCGGCCGGGGTCACCTTCCTGAGCCTGGAGGACGAGACCGGGATCGTGAACGTGGTCTGTTCGGTGGGCTGCTGGACGCGGTTCCGGACCGTGCTGCGGTCGGAGCCGGCGCTGCTGGTCCGGGGCCGGCTGGAGCGGACCGTCGACGGGGTGGTCAACGTGGTCGCCGAGCGGGTCGAGCCGCTCCCGGTGGGTGCGCCGGTGCCCTCGGCCCGGGACTTCCGCTGACCCGGCACGCCGCCGAACGTCCCGTTCCGCGCGCCATCCACCACTTTTCGTGACAAAACGGTTACGGTGGGAACTCTCGCGGGCGGCCGTTCGGAGTCATTGTGCTGCACCAGAACCAGCGACACACCACGACCACCACCTCCGCCGCCCCGTCCTACGGCGCGGCCCGCCGGTCCCGTCCCTCCCGTCCTGCGCTGTTCCGCTGCGCCCTTGCCATCGTGGCGCTCGCCGTGGGCGTCGCCGCCCTGCCCGCCTCGGCCACCGAGTCGGCCGAGGGTGTCGACGTCCTGCAGGCCAGCCGCGACGAGGTCCGACGGGGCATCGCCGCCCTCGACGCCCGGATCGCGCAGAAGGCCCGGGCCGTCGAGCTGGTCCAGGTCGCGCTCGACAAGGCCAACGCAGCGGTCGACGTGGCCAACTCCCGTGTGGCACGGGCCCGCGCCGAGATCTACCTCAGCCCGCGCCAGCTCCGCTGGGCCGACGACGAACTCCGCAAATGCGCCGGCCGGCCCGTCGTCATCGCCTGCCACGCCCCGCCGCTCGGCTCCAAC
>CAIYXG010000306.1 GCA_903930035.1 uncultured Actinomycetes bacterium
CACGGAGGACCTGGCCGCGCTCCGCCCCACCATCAGCTCCCGGTCGGCCGACCCCACGGCCGCCTACGACCCGGCCGAGGCCTTCGAGCGCTCGGCGGTCATGCTCAGCCGCAAGTACGAGGACATCCTGAACCCGCGGAGCCGTGTGGACATCCTGGGCGCCGCCAACCACGACGAGCGGGGCGTCGGCCTGGTGATTCTGGTGGTCGTCCTGGTCCTGCTCCTCGGCGCCGTATCGATCGTCCGGACCCGGTCGGCGTACCGCACCGCCAAGGAGCGGTTCGAGCGAGACCGCGAGGAGCTGGCCCGGGCGTCGGTGCTGGAGCTCGGCGAGGCCGACATCCTCGCCGGCATCGTCGAGGGCGCCGACGTCGAGCAGCTGGTCGTGAGCGTGCTCGACCTGGCCCATCGGCTCACGGGCGGCTCGTTCAGGTTCCTGGGCGAGCCCGGGTCGGGCCTGGCGCACCTGCCGCCCCTGGTGGTGGGGTCCGACGCTGCGCCGCCCGCCGGCGACGCCCCGGCGCTGCCGCCCGTCGCCTCGGAACGGTGGGTCGTGGGTGCCGGCGGCGGCCTCGACCTGGGCGTCCTCGAACTGGTCGCCGGCACCGAGCCGCTCGACGACCGCGGCCGGGCGGTCGCCCGACGCTGCGCCGACCTGGTGGCCCTCGTGATCGACCGGGTCCTGGCCGAGGAGCAGCTCCAGTTCCGTGCCACCCACGACTCCTTGACCGGCATGCCCAACCGCGAGCACCTGCTCGACGTGGTGGCGGCCGCGCTGGACGACCCGGCGACCGGCGCCGACGCACTGGCCCTGGTCTTCTGCGACCTCGACCGCTTCAAGCTCGTGAACGACACGCTGGGCCACCGGACCGGCGACGAGCTGCTGCAGTCCGTGGGCCGACGGCTCGTCGCCAGCGCCGCCCACTCGGGCTCGCGGGTCTTCCGGCTCGGTGGCGACGAGTTCGTCGCCGTGTGCACGGGCGAGGGCGCCGGCGCCCGGGCCATGACACTGGCGCAGGAGATGTCGGAGAGCCTGCGGGAGCGCTTCCCGGTCGGCGGCTCCGAGCTGTTCGTGGCTGCCAGCTTCGGCGTCGCCGTGGCCGGACCGGGCACGACGACCCCCGAGCAGCTGCTCCGCAACGCCGACATCGCCATGTACGCCGCCAAGGGCGACCCGCTGACCTCGGTCGCGCTCTTCGGCGACGACCTCGAGGCCGGCCGGGCTGCACAGTTCGAGGTCGACTCGGCGCTCCGGTCGGCCCTGGCGGCCGACGACCTGACCGTGCACTTCCAGCCGCTGTTCGACCTGGAGGCGTCGCGGGTCGTCGGCGTCGAGGCGCTGGTCCGCTGGGAGCGGGACGGTGCGTTCATGCCGCCGAACGAGTTCTTGCCCGTGGCCCGCGCGCACGGGCTCATGGGCGAGCTCGGCCGGGTGGTCATGGGCAAGGCGCTCCGGGCCGTCGGCGAGGTCGTGGACCAGGTGCCCGACCTTACGGTCTGGCTGAACATCGACCGCATGCAGCTGTTCGACTCGGGCTTCCCCGCTGCGCTGGCTGCCGAGCTGGAGCGGTCCGGCGTGCCTGCCACCAACGTGGTGCTCGAGATCAGCGAGGCCGACCTGCTGCACGTCGAGGAGATCAGCGCCGCCATCACCGAGCTCCGGTCGAAGGGCGTGCGGCTGGCGATGGACGACTTCGGGACCGGGTACTCGTCGATCGTCCGCCTGACCGAGCTGCCGGTCGACGTCGTCAAGCTGGACCGTGCGCTGGTGGCCGGCCTCGCCGAGGGCGGGTCCCGCGCCGAGAGCATCCTGGCGGCGTCGGTGACGCTCGTGTCGGGCGCCGGCCTGGACGTCGTGGTCGAAGGGGTCGAGACCCCCGAGGAGCTCGAGGTCGTGCGGTGGCTCGGCTGCAAGGTCGTGCAGGGCTACCTCCTGCGCCGGCCCGGCCCGATGGACGAGGTGCTCGCCGAGTGCGCTGCGGGCGCGCAGATCCCGGCCGGCTGACTGAATTCTGCTGCGCCACGCTGTGAACGTGGCCGACATGCTGCTGCGTCGCGCCTTGGTGTCGGTGTCGAGATGGAAGGTCAGCCAAGACAGGATTTGTAATTACCGAAACGTATGTCGTTAGTCTGTGTTGCTCGGAAGGTCGCGTCGCGGCCGAGGCGGACGGAGTCACAGATGCGCAGCGCGGTACGGCGGTGGACCGGATGAGCCGACGCATCCATCCCCGGTTTCCGTGCCTGGTCGGCACCGCCCGCTGCACGTGGCGCCACGACGACGGGCCGTCGCCGGAACCGCTCGACATGTGGGCCAGCGCCTCGCTCGCGGCCGCGGCCGACACCGGCGTCAACGAGCACGAGGTGCTGGGCCGGGTGGACGAGCTGGCGGTGGTCCACTGCATGTCCTGGCGGTATGACGACCCGACGAAGCGGCTCGCGGAGCGGCTCGCCATCCAGCCGTCCCGCCGTGAGACGTCGGTGCTGGCGGGCACGGCGCCGCAGCGCCTGCTGAACGAGGCGGCGCTGCGGATCCTGCAGGGGTCGGTCGACGCCGCACTGGTGGTCGGCGGCGAGGCTCAGTCCACTCGAGAGCGGTACGTCCGAGAGCTCGGCCGGCTGCCGGCCTGGTCGTTCCCGGTACAGACTCAGCCGGAACTCCCGCTGGACCTTGAGGAGTGGCACCTCCCGACCGAGCTGTCCCACGGGGTCGTACCGGCGTACGTGACGTTCGCGCTGATGGAGCAGGCCCGGTGGGCCGACCGAGGCGGCACCCGGTTCGGCCGGTCCCAGCTGGAGGACGTGCTGGGCCGGCTCGCCGCCCGCTCGTCCGTCGTGCCGGACGCCTGGTCCCCGTCGGACCGGTCGGGTGCAGAGCTGCTCCGCCCCTCGTCCACCAACCGTCTCGTGGCCTATCCCTACACCAAGGAGTCGGTGGCCTTCCCCGGGGTGGACATGGCGGCCGCGAACGTGCTGGTCGCCCAC
>CAIYXG010000307.1 GCA_903930035.1 uncultured Actinomycetes bacterium
CGTCGACCTCGACCACCACGCCGGACGGGCCCGGGCCGGCCACCAGCCGGCCGTCGTCGACGCGTACCGAGTCCGGCCGCCACCACACGGGCCCGGCGCCGGTGTCGACCAGCAGCGCCGGACGGCACGGGCCCACCCGCACGCGGCCGCCCGCACCCTCGAGCACCAGGCCGTCCGTGGTCACGTTCCACTGCATCACGACAGCCTTCCACAGCGGTCCGGACGGGACTCCCTGGCGGACCGGCCGGTACGGTGCAGCCCGTGCTGGACCGCGAGTACCCGACGCCCACGGTGTGGACGAGGCTGCGCGCCCGGGCCATCCAGGAGGGCGGTGACCTGCTCGGCGCCGTCTACGACCTGGCCAAGGGTGTCGGGGCGATCGGCTGGACCTCACGACGGGCCCGCGCCTTCGGCTCCTTCGGCCAGGGCTCGCTGATCTGCTTCCCGCTCGACACCCTGGTCAACCCGCAGGCCATCCACATCGGGAACGGGACCATGGTCGCGCAGCACGCCGTGCTGTCCGCCGGCTGGATGCCCGACCAGCCCGGTCTGGCACCGGAGGTCATCCGGATCGGCGACCGGTCGCTCATCGGCCGGGGCAGCACCGTGGTGGGCCACACCTCGATCGTGATCGGCGACGACGTCTGGACCGGCCACAACGTCCACATCACCGACATGAACCACAACTACGAGGACCTGGACACCCCCATCGGGCGGCAGTGGATGGAGCCGGAGCCCGTGGTGGTCGGCGACGGCGCGTGGCTGGGCCACGGCACCGTGGTGCTGCCCGGCGCACGGGTCGGCCGCCACACGGTGGTGGGCGCCAACAGCGTGGTCACCGGCGAGCTGCCGGACCGCTGCGTGGCGGTCGGCGCCCCCGCCAAGGTGGTCCGCCAGTACGTCGAGGGCCGCGGCTGGGTCGCCGCCAAGGACCTCTGAGCGTCCGGCGCCAACAGGGCTCGCAGGTCACACCCGGGCGCGAGGCTGGGCTCCCAGAGGGAAGGAGCCCACCCATGCCCGTCGTCCACGTGACCGACCACCGCTGCATCCCTGCACACACCGACGGCTTCGGCGGCCACTGGTGGTACGCCGTCTGGGACCAGCCCCTCCCCCGGTCGGTGCTGCCCCAGGTCGGCGACACCCTGTTCCTCGCCGACGAGCAGGGCGTCGTCCGGTGGGAGACCGAGCTCGTCGACGTCTGGGCCGTGCCCTACGAGCATGCGCAGGCGTTCGTGGAGGAGGCCGGCCGCCGCTACGCGACGCCGGTGGGCGTGGTGCAGGGCGGTCTGCCCGCGCCGGGGTTCGGGGTCGCCTGGACCGCGGCGCCGGTGCGCGACCTGGAGCTCCCCACCGCGCTGTTCGGCGTGGACCTGGGCGACTGGACGCACACCGACGACCTGCCCGCCGACCTGGCGCTGCTGCTGGGCTTTCCCCACCCCGACGACCCCGTCCGGTGACCGGGGGCGCCCGGCCCGGCCCGTAGAGTCCGGCCATGGCGTCCAACCACCAGATGGTCAGTGCGTACCTGGAGTCGGTGATCGAGCAGCTCACGGGCGTCGACAAGGC
>CAIYXG010000308.1 GCA_903930035.1 uncultured Actinomycetes bacterium
AGGTGCCGGTCGGTGTCGTCGCGGCCGTCTCGCCGTTCAACTTCCCGCTCAACCTGGTGCTCCACAAGATCGCCCCGGCCGTCGCGGCCGGCTGCCCCGTCGTCCTGAAGCCGGCGTCGAGCACGCCGCTCACGGCGCTGCGGATCGCCCGGCTGTTCGAGGAGGCCGGCCTGCCGCCGGGCTGGCTCAACGTCGTGACCTGCCCCGGACGCACGGCGCAGCACCTGGTGGACCACCCGGACGTCGCGATGGTGACGTTCACCGGGTCCCCGCCCGTCGGCTGGGGCATCCGGGCCTCGGCCGCCACCAAGAAGGTGAGCCTGGAGCTGGGCAACAACGGCCCGGTCGTCGTGACGCCCGACGGCGACCTGGCGCTCGCGGCACAGAAGATCGTCGCCGGCGGGTACGGGTTCTCCGGCCAGACCTGCATCTCCGTGCAGCGCGTGTACGCGCACCGTTCGGTGCACGACGAGCTCGTGGGCCTGCTCGCCGCAGCGGTGGACCAGCTCGTGGTGGGCGACCCGGCCGACCCGGCCACGAACGTGAGTGCGCTCATCACCCGCAGCGAGACCGACCGTGTGGCCGACTGGGTCGACGAGGCCGTCGCAGAGGGGGCCACCGTGGCGGCCGGCGGCGGCCGCGCCGAGCACGGCGTGCTGCGGCCCGTGCTGCTCGACGGTGTCACCCCCGACATGAAGGTGTGCCGGGACGAGGTCTTCGGCCCCATGGTCGGCGTGGCGGCCTACGACACGTTCGACGAGGCGGTCGAGCTCTGCAACGACTCCCGGTACGGCCTGCAGGCGGGCGTGTTCACCTCACGGACCGACACGGCGCTCGAGGCGGCGCGCCGGCTCGAGTACGGCGGCGTGCTCATCAACGACGCCCCGACGTGGCGGGCCGACCAGCAGCCCTACGGCGGGGTCAAGGACTCCGGCAACACCCGCGAGGGGCCGGCCTTCACCGTCGAGGAGATGTCCGAGCGCCGCATGGTGGTGCTCGGGTAGGAGCGTCCCGCGCTAGTTGAGCGCCGGGTCGTCCGGGTAGAGCCCGAGGCTCGCCAGCCGGCCGCCCTGGCGGCGCATGACGGTGCGCCAGAGCGAGTCCGGTGCGTGGCAGAAGACGTCGTCGGGCATCGCCTCCACGACGTGCCAGACGCCCGCGGCGAGCTCGCCCTCGAGCTGGCCGCCGGACCATCCCGAGTAGCCCGTGTAGAAGCGGACCGAGTCCACGCCCCCGACCCGGCCCTCGATCAGTGCCTCCGGCTCGACCATGACCACGGGCCCGTCCACCACCACGGCGTGCGCCAGCTCTGCACCCATCTGCCGCAGGCCCAGGGCGAGCAGCCCGCCCACCGAGACGGGCCCGCCCATGAAGAACACCCCGGGCGACGACACGGCGAGCGACAGGTCCTGGAGGTGGGCCTCCACCTCCGACGACGTCGGCCGGTTGAGGACCAGGCCCATGGCGCCCTCCTCGTCGTGGTCGAGCATGTACACGACGGTCCGGTCGAAGTTCTCGTCGCCCAGGTCGGGGACGGAGACCAGGAGCTGGTGCCGGGTGGTCATCGGCGGGCGCCGGTGCGTCGGCCCGCTCAGACGATGTCGAGCGAGAGCATGCGGATCGCGTTGCCGCGGATGATCTTGTACTGGACGTCCGGGGGCAGGTGGCCCATGAGCTCGATCGCGACCTGCTTGGAGTTCGGCCAGGTCGAGTCGGTGTGCGGGTAGTCGGTCTCGAACGTGATGTTGTCGACGCCGACCCGCTCGAGGCTCTCCAGGCCGTGCCGGTCGCGGAAGAAGCAGCCGAACACCTGCCGGTAGTAGTAGGTCGACGGCGGCTCCGGGATCGCCTCGGCCACGCCGCCCCAGGCCCGGTGCTCCCGCCACACGTCGTCGGCCCGTTCGAGGATGTAGGGCAGCCAGCCGATCTGCCCCTCCGAGTAGGCCAGCCGGAGCTCGGGGTACTTCACCAGCACGCCCGAGAACAGGAAGTCCGACAGGGACGACATGGCGTTGCCGAAGCTGAGGGTCGCCTGCACGGCGGGCGGCGCGTCCGGCGAGGTGGAGGGCATGCGCGACGAGCTGCCGATGTGCATGTTCACGACCGTCTGCGTCTCGGCGCAGGCCTGGAAGAACGGGTCCCAGAAGCCGGTGTGGATGCTGGGCAGGCCCAGGTGGTACGGCACCTCCGAGAAGCACACGGCGTGGACGCCGCGCTCGGCGTTCCGGCGGACCTCGGCGGCGGCCAGCTCGGCGTCCCACAGCGGCACGATGACGAGCGGCACGAGGTGGCCGTCGGAGTCGCCGCACCACTCGTCGACCATCCAGTCGTTGTAGGCCTTCACGCACGCCAGGCCCAGGTCCTTGTCCGAGGCCTCGGTGAACGTCTGGCCGCAGAACCGCGGGAACGTCGGGAACGACAGGGAGACGTCGACGTGGTTGGCCAGCATGTCCTCCACGCGGGCCTTCGGGTCGTAGCAGCCG
>CAIYXG010000309.1 GCA_903930035.1 uncultured Actinomycetes bacterium
AAAGAAGAACAACGTAAACAAAAAAAGATAGAACAATCGTTTAAGAATCTATTTAAGAAATTTGATCTAAATGAGAATTCAAAATATGATGAAGTAAAAGAGAAGATTTCTCCTCGCCGACCAGCAGCGCGACCAGGCGGTCGACGCCGAAGGCGAACCCGGCGTGCGGGGGCGCCCCGTAGCGGAACGCGTCGAGCAGGAACCCGAACTTGGCGTGCGCCTCCTCCGCCGAGATCCCGAGCAGGTCGAAGACCTTCTGCTGCAGGTCGCCGCGGTGGATACGCACCGAGCCCGAGCCGAGCTCCCAGCCGTTCAGGACCAGGTCGTAGGCCTGCGAGCGCATCCTGAGCAGGTCCTCCGGCCCGCCGTCGAGGAGCGGGGCGTCCTCGGCGTTGGGCATCGTGAAGGGGTGGTGCGCCGGCACGGGGCGGCCGGTGGCCTCGTCCACGTCCTCGAAGAGCGGGAAGTCCACGACCCACAGGAACTGCAGGCCGCCCTCGTCCACCGGCGGACGGCCCAGCTCGAGCCGCAGCAGCCCCAGCACGTGGCACGTGCGCCGCCAGTCGTCCGCCACCAGGTAGAGCAGGTCGCCGACCTGCGCCCCGGTGGCGGCCACCAGCGCCGACTGCTCGCCGTCGGAGAGGAACTTGGCGACGGGCGAGTTGAGCGACACGCCGCCCTCGCCCTGCTCGACCCGCATCCAGACCAGGCCCTTGGCACCCCAGCGCTTGGCCCGGTCGGTCAGGTCGTCCAGACGGTTGCGGCCAGTTCCCTCGGACCCGCCCGCGTGGCGGACCGCCTTGATGCACGGGGCCTTGAAGGCGTTGAACTCCGTGGCGGCGAAGACCTCGGTGACGTCGACGAGCTCCATCCCGAACCGCACGTCGGGCTTGTCGGAGCCGAAGCGGTCCATGGCCTCGTGCCACGTCAGGCGCGGGATCTCTCCGACGGGCTGGCCGGTGACGGCCTCCACGGCGGCGGCGACGGCGACCGTGACGGCGGTCAGCACGTCCTCCTGCCCGGCGAACGACATCTCCATGTCGAGCTGGGTGAACTCGAACTGCCGGTCGGCACGCAGGTCCTCGTCGCGCATGCAGCGGGCGACCTGGAAGTAGCGGTCGACGCCGCCGACCATGCAGAGCTGCTTGAACAGCTGCGGGCTCTGGGGCAGCGCGTAGAACGTGCCGGGCCGGGTGCGGGACGGGACGACGAAGTCGCGGGCCCCCTCCGGGGTCGACGCGATCAGCATCGGCGTCTCGACCTCCACGAACCCCTGGCCGTCCATGGCCCGGCGGACGGCGGACAGCAGGGCGGCCCTCGACCGCAGGTTCCGCTGCATCTCGGTCCGGCGCAGGTCCAGGTAGCGGTGCCGCAGCCGCACCGTCTCGTCGACGTCGGCGGCACGGTCGTCGAGCGGGAACGGCGGCGGCTCGGCGACCGACAGCACCTCGACCTGGCAGTCCCCCACCTCGACCTCGCCCGTGGCCAGCGCCGGGTTCACGGTCCCCTCCGGCCGCGGCCGGACGGTGCCGGTGATCCGCACGACGTACTCGCTGCGCAGGTCGGCGGCGCCGTCGACCACGCACTGCACCACGCCCGTGTGGTCCCGCAGGTCGACGAACGCCAGGTGCTCCCCGTGCTCCCGCCGGCGCGACACCCAGCCGCACACCGACACCTCGCTGCCGACGTCGGCCGACCGCAGGTCGCCGCAGTAGTGGGTCCGCATTCCGTTGCTCATGTGTGTCCCGTCCGTCAGTCGTTCAGTGGTCGTGGTGGGCAGGCAGCGCGCGCAGCGCTGCGACCAGGTCCTCGCGGCGCACCCGCCGCTGCTCGCCGTCGTCGGCGCCGTGGCCGCGCAGCGGGCGCAGCGTGACCTCGCCCGCCTGCAGCTCGTCCTCGCCGACGATCAGGGCCACGGAGGCCCCGGAGCGGTCGGCGTGCTTCATCTGCGACCGCATGGAGCCGCCCCCGAACCGGCGGTCGGCGGACAGCCCCGCGGCCCGCAGCTCGTGCGTGAGGTCCCGCGCGGCCTCGCCCCCCGTCAGGTCCACCACGAACGCGTCCAGGGCCGGCCCGGCACCGTCGAAGACCCCCTCGGCGTCGCAGGCCAGCAGCACCCGGTCCACGCCGAGCGCGAACCCGATCCCGTCGGTGGGCCGGCCGCCCAGGTCCTCGGCCAGGCGGTCGTAGCGCCCGCCGCCGCCCAGCGCGTTCTGCGCCGCGTCGATGGCGCCCGAGGTGAGCTCGAATGTGGTGCGCCGGTAGTAGTCGAGGCCGCGCACCAGGAGCGGGGCCTCGGTATAGGGCACCCCGACGGCCCGCAGGCCGGCGAGCACCCGCTCGTAGTGGGCGGCCGCCTCGTCGGAGCGGTACTCGGCCAGGGAGGGGGCCGCCGCGACCATCGGCCCGAGCTCCGGACGCTTGGAGTCCAGGAGGCGCAGCGGGTTGCGGTCCAGCGTGTCCTGCTCGGCCTCCGAGAGCGCACTGCGCAGCGACGCAAAGTAGGCACGGACGGCCTCGGTGTAGCGGGCCCGGTCCTCGTGGTCGCCCAGGCTGTTGACCAGCAGCGTGACGTCCCGGAGCCCGAGGTCGGCCAGCGCCTGCCACGCCAGCGCGACCACCTCGACGTCCAGGTCGGGGTCGTCGACGCCCAGGACCTCCACGCCGACCTGGTCGAACATCCGGTACCGGCCCCGCTGCGGCCGCTCCCGGCGGAACGCCGTGCCGGCCACCCACACCTTCCAGGGCTGGGTGGGTGCGTGCTGCACGAAGGCGCGGACCACGCCGGCCGTGAGCTCGGGCCGCAGCGCGAGCTCGGTGCCGTCCTGGTCGGCGAAGTGGTACATCTCCTTGGTGACCACGTCGGTGGCCTCGCCGAGACGCTCGAAGACGCCGAGCTCCTCGAGGACCGGCACCGAGACCTCGGCGTAGCCGGCCCGCTCGGCCGCGGCGGCGAACCTGGCAAGGAGCGCGCGACGGCGACCGGCCTCGGGAGGGAGGACGTCGCGCATGCCCGTGAGGGCACGGAACGGCTCGGTGGGGGCGTCGGTCACGGAGGGCCACGCTACCGGAGCGCGTCGACGGACCCCATCACCCGTTCGGCACCCGTTCGGCACCCGTCGGGCACCCGGTGGGCCGGCCGGCGGGCGCCGTCAGCGGTCGCGGGCGAGCAGGCCGCGGACCTGGGTGAGCAGGTCGTCCTCGTGCGAGTGGTACACGGTGGGCACGCCGGTCGCACGCTGGTGCGCGTCCGCGATCCAGTCCATCGTCCGGTGGCAGTCCTCCGCCGAGCGCACCCGGGTGACCGAGCCGACGACGCACGCATGGGTCCCGGGCTCCAGGTTGATGGCGACCGGCAGGACGTACCGGCAGCCCAGCATGAGGTTGATCGTGCCGTTGTAGAGCGGCTGGAGGTGGAGCGTCGCCGACTCTGGCGCCTCCTCGCCCCGGCGCTGCTTCCAGGCGGCACGGGCCTTGCGGGCCATGCCGGCCGCGGCCGAGAGGTCCTGGCTCCCGCTGGCCGCCATGGCCAGGACCTGGCCGCCGAGGGACATCTGGACGTCGAGCTCGTGGCGCATGACCACGTTGTTGGCCCGCACGACCTCGGGGTCGAGCTTGGCCCGGCGCCGGGAGTGGGTCTGGGGCACCGAGAAGAACACCCGGGTGCCGCTCTGCAGGAGCTGCACGGCCGGCAGCCCGAGGGCCTGCCGGGTGGCGACCATCCGGCTGACGACGACGTTGTTCCGCTCCGCCATGGCGACCGGGTCCGCCGTCTCGCCCAGCACGCCGAAGGACCGGCCCGGGTCGCACATCGCCACGGTGAACGCCCCCATGACCAGCGCGATGTCGATGATCTGGCCGTGGTTGGTCACGATCGCGACGTTGGCCTCCTCGGAGGTCAGCAGGTGGAAGACCTCGGTCAGGACCGGGTCGAGCGCAGGGTCCGCGAAGGCCCGCAGGAGGACCTGGTCGAAGTCGGGGTAGGCCGCCCGGCAGTAGACGGTGACCGTCTCGGTCCCGGCCGGCTCGGGGTCCACTGCCACCACGGCCGGGTCGTGGAAGTCGTAGGCCGCCGAGTACGGCAGCGGCCCCAGGATCGAGCTCTGCGACGACCTGGCCAGCTTGCCCATGGCGCGGTGGAAGGCCGGGGCGTCCACCCCGGCAAGGACCTGACGGGCGGAGGACACCTCCGGCGGCTCGTCGGCCACGGCCGCCGTGGCGCCCGCCCGGCCGTCGCCCGCGCCGCCCCCGCTGCCGTCCGGGGCTGCGGGCGCGTCCGGGGCGACGTCCGTGGT
>CAIYXG010000310.1 GCA_903930035.1 uncultured Actinomycetes bacterium
GGCGTCGCGCCGGCGCACGTCGGAGCGGCTCGAGCCGCTCCAGCGGCTGGTCGTCAGCGCCCGGACCCGCCGGCGGCGCCAGCTCGCACAGGCGGCCGTCGACGGCACGGCCGGCGCCGTCATCACCGGCGAGGACACCCACGTCGAGGACGGGTCGGACTGAGTACGCTCGGCGCATGTCCGACGCCCCTGTCCACCTGACCCCGTCCGGTCCTCCCGAGACCGTGCTCGACCCCGAGCCGGCCGAGCTGCAGGCCGCACTCGCAGCCGCGCTCGCCCTGCCGCCCGAGCAGCGCCGCGCCGCCGTCGCCGACGTGGTCGCGTCGGCCCCGCGCTGCCTCGACGCCTGGGCCCGCCTCGGCGAGCTGGGCCGGGACCCCGTCGAGCGCTACGCCGCCTTCCGGGTGGGCTACCACCGGGGGCTGGACCGCCTGCGGGGCTCCGGCTGGCGGGGGAGCGGCTACGTCCGGTGGACCCACGAGACCAACCGCGGCTTCCTGCGCGCCCTCGACGGCCTCCGGGCCAGTGCGGCCGAGATCGGCGAGGACGACGAGGCGGAGCGCTGCGACCTGTTCCTGCGCCAGCTCGACCCCGCCTGGGCCGGCTCGGACCTGGTCCTCCCGGGAGGTGACTGACATGGCCGGCGGCACCCCCTTCCCCGACCACGGCACCGCCCGCACCCAGCTGGTGGCGGCGCTCGCCGAGGAGCGGGACCACGACCTGGACTGGCGCGGCGGCAGGGCGTTCAGCCTGGTGTACCACCCGGACGACCCCGAGCTCGAGGAGCTCCAGCACGAGGTCGCCGACATGTTCCTCCACGAGAACGCGCTGAACCCGTTCCGGTACCGGACCCTGCTCCGCATGGAGGGCGAGCTCGTGTCCATGGCGTGCGACCTGTTCGGCGCCGGCGCGGCGTCGCTGTCCTCCGGCGGCACCGAGTCCATCTTCCTCGCGGTCCAGACGGCCCGTGACGAGGCCCGGTCCCGGGGGGTCCTCCAGCCGCGGCTGCTGGCCGCCCGCACGGCCCACCCGGCCTTCGCCAAGGCCTGCAAGTACCTCGACGTCCGGCTCGAGCTGCTCGAGGTGGGCGACGACGGGCGGGCCGTGCCCGCCGCGTTCGCCGCCGCGATGGGGCCCGACGTCGCGCTGGTCGTGGCGAGCGCGCCCTGCTACCCCTACGGCGTCATCGACCCGGTCCCGGAGATCGCGGCGGTCGCGGCCGGGGCCGGCACGCTCTGCCACGTCGACGCGTGCCTCGGCGG
Source organism: uncultured Actinomycetes bacterium (assembly GCA_903930035.1). Taxonomy (GTDB): domain Bacteria; phylum Actinomycetota; class Acidimicrobiia; order Acidimicrobiales; family Microtrichaceae; genus CAJANQ01. The sequence goes on from CAIYXG010000310.1 coordinate 1,263, forward strand.
CTACCTGCTGCCGTTCTGGGAGCGCATCGGCCGCGACGTCCCCCCGTGGGACTTCCGAGTGCCCGGCGTCACGTCGATGTCGGCGGACGTGCACAAGTACGGCTACTGCTTCAAGGGCGTGTCGACCGTCATGTACCGCGACCCCGAGCTCTACCAGCGACAGGTGTTCATGTACGACGACTGGCCGGGCGGCCTCTACGCGTCGGCCTCCTCTGCCGGGACCCGGCCCGGCGCGCCGATCGCCGCGGCCTGGGCGACGATGACCCACCTGGGCGCCGACGGGTACGAGCGGCTGGCCCGGCGCGTGGCGGCGGCCACCGACGCGTTCCGCGCCGGCATCGAGGGGATCGCGGGGCTCCGTGTCACCTCTGACCCGGACATGTCCGTGTTCGAGTTCGGGCCCGACCCCGACGCTGGCGTCGACGTCGACATGGACGGCGTCTGCGACGTCATGGACGCCCGCGGCTGGAACCTGGACCGCCAGAACGGCGGGCTCCACCTCATGCTCTCGCCCGGCCACGACGCCGTGGCGGCCGCGTTCGTGGCCGACCTGGCGGCGGCCGTGGCCGACCACGGCCGCGGTGACGGCCGCACCCACGTCTACGGCGGCGTGGTCGACTGAGATGGCCGACCCCGGTCCCGGCGCACCGGGCCCGGAGCGGGCGGTCGGCGTGGTCCTGTGCGGCGGCGCCTCGCGCCGGATGGGGGCCGACAAGGCCACGCTGGTCGTGGACGGCCGACCGCTGGCGGCGCGCCCCGTCGAGGCGCTCCGTGCGGCGGGCCTCGACGAGGTGGTGACCGTCGGCGGCGACCCGGCACGGCTCGCGGGCCTGGCCGACCGCCAC
>CAIYXG010000311.1 GCA_903930035.1 uncultured Actinomycetes bacterium
CCAGCAGGTGCAGCAGCGCCCGCCGGACCCGGTCGCCCGCCAGCCCGTAGACCCGCAGCACGTCACGGGCCGGCACCGTGGACGGGTGCGCCCAGAGCAGACGGACCCACATCTCGTCGGGGTGCGCGACCACGCCGGGGACCTCGGGGTACACCAGCGTCGCCGAGTCGAGCGCGGCGTCGACCGCGGCCGGCGTGCACGCGCGGCCGCTCCACGAGTCCAGGACGTCGAGCGCCTCCCGCCGGACGGACGAGTCCTTCCGGCGGAGCAGCTCGCGCACCTTGACCACCTGGTCGGCTCCGATCACCGGACCAGCATGCCGGGATCCGGCCGGTTTTCGACAGGGCCGACCGGCCTGTTCCCGGGCAGGTCCGTAGGCTCATGGCCATGCTGTTCCGCAACAAGGCAGAGATGGTCGACCCCGCACGGGCGCTGGCGGGCCGGGACGACCCGCTGCTCCCCACCCAGCCCCACCACGTCAACGGCTCGTCGCTGACCCCGCCCTGGCCCGACGGGGCCCGCACGGCCGTGTTCGCCCTGGGCTGCTTCTGGGGTGCGGAGCGCAAGTTCTGGCAGACCCCGGGCGTCCTCAGCACTGCGGTCGGCTACGTCGCCGGCTACACCCCCAACCCCACCTACGAGGAGGTCTGCTCGGGCCGCACGGGCCACACCGAGGCCGTCCTGGTCGTGTACGACCCGGCGCAGGTGGCCTACGAGGACCTCCTCAAGGTGTTCTGGGAGTCCCACGACCCCACCCAGGGGATGCGGCAGGGCAACGACGTCGGGACCCAGTACCGCTCGGGCATCTACGTCGCGGACCCTGCGCAGGAGGCCGCGGCGACGGCCTCGGCGGCGGTCTTCGGCGAGCGGCTGGCGGCAGCGGGCTACGGGCCCGTCACCACCGAGATCGCACCCGCGGGCGAGTTCTACTACGCCGAGGACTACCACCAGCAGTACCTGTCCAAGGTGCCGAACGGGTACTGCGGACTGGGCGGGACCGGGGTGACCTGCCCGACCGGCCTGGGCGCCTAGGCGGCACTCCCGCCGCACTCCACGGAGGGCTGCCGGTCAGGCCGCGCGCCGCCCGTATGCTGGCCGCATGGCCGAGCGACCGCCCCGACGCGGACGACTCCCCCGCCGCCACGAGCCCAACACCGCGCAGGCCCGTGCGACCGTGCGGGGCGTGGTGTTCCTGCAGGCTGCGGCGAACGGGCTCGGCGTCCTGGTGGTGGCGCTGTACTTCGCCTACCTCTTCCCGCCGGCGCAGGAGCAGGAGCTCGCCGCCCGGGAGATCAACGTCCCGGTGTTCGTGGGCTACCTGGTGCTCATGCTGCTGCTGGCGCTGCCGCTGAACGCGCTCCTCCTGCGCCGGTCGGTGTCGTGGGTCCGTGACGGGCGGCCGCCCACCGACGCGCAGCGCCGACTGGTGTTCAGCCTGCCGCTCCTGGAGACGGGGTCCGCACTGGTCGCGTGGGCGGTGGCCGCCGTGATCTTCGGCGTCGTCAACTCGGGCGTGGCCAGGGTCTCGGTCGGCATCATGCTGGCCGGTGTCGTCACCTGCACGCTCCTCTACCTGCTGCTCGAGGGACACTTCCGGCCGGTGTTCGCCCTGGCGCTGGCAGGGGCCGACCTGCCGGCCGACCGCCGCGACGTCATGCCCCGGCTCATGCTCAGCTGGATGCTCGGCAGCGCCGTGCCGCTCGCCGCCATCGGCCTGAGCCCGCTCATCAGCCCCGAGCAGCTCGACGGCAACCGGCTCAGCTGGCTCACGGCCGTGGGCATCCTGGCGGGCGGCGCCGTGATGGCCGTGGCCGCCGTCTCGGTCGCACGGCCGCTCAACCGCGTCCGCGACGCCCTGCGCCTGATCGAGCAGGGCGACGCCGAGGTGTACCTGCCGGTCGACGACCTGGGCGAGATCGGCCGGCTGGCCGAGGGCGTCAACGACCTGGCCGCCGGGCTGCGCGAGCGGCAGGCCCTGCGCGACCTGTTCGACCGGCAGGTGGGCCAGGAGGGCCTGGCCGACCTGGCGATGGCCGGCGGCGGGCCCGGTTCCGGCGACCGGCGCGAGGTGACCGTGCTGTTCGTCGACCTGCGGGGCTACACGCGCTACGCCGAGCAGCACTCGCCGGAAGAGGTCGTGGCCATGCTCAACCGGTTCATCCGGGTCGTGGTGGCGGTCGTGAACCGCGAGGGCGGCTGGATCAACAAGCTCGAGGGCGACGCGGCCCTGTGCCTGTTCGGCGCGCCGCACGACCAGCCCGACCACGCCCTCAAGGCGCTCCGGGCCGCGGCGGCGATGCCGGCCGAGCTGGCCCGGGTCGAGGACATGCTCGAGTGCGGGATCGGTGTCGCCACCGGCGAGGTGGTCGCCGGGTTCGTGGGCACCCGCGAGCGGTTCGAGTACACGGTGATCGGCGACGTCGTGAACCTGGCCGCCCGCCTGTGCGAGGAGGCAAAGGGCAAGAAGGTGCCCGTGCTGGCGGACTCGACCACCGTGGCGGGCGCCGGCGGCCCCGAGGAGTGGCGCGGTGTCGGCCGCCTGTCGATCCGGGGTCGCAAGGAGCGGGCCGAGGTCTACTCCTACGGCGCCGAGCGGGAACGGTCCAGGCGGTCTCGGCGGAAGGGCACCCCGTGGTCCCCGAACGCCGACCGGAGCGCGCCGTAGGCCTGCACCCCCAGGTGCTCCCGCCACAGCAGCAGGAGCGCCTCGCAGAACCGGGGCCCGTGCGACGGCTCGGCCGCACCGGTCCGGCCGGCGAGCGGCTCCCACGCCGCCACGTGCGCCAGCTCGTGCACGACGCCGGCCGCATGGCGGTGGGCCGGGTGGACCATGACGAGCGCCGCCCGTCCGGCGTCGCCCACGTGGCTCACCGACGCGGTCGAGGTGCCGGAGCGGGCCCGCACCTCGACGTCGAGGGGTGCGGCGGGGAAGGTCTCCGACCACCACGGGTCGGTGACCACCCGGACGACCCAGTCGCGGACCTGCGCCACGTCGGCGAACTGACGGCCGCCGCCGGGGAGGGCCGCGTCCTCGGCGG
>CAIYXG010000312.1 GCA_903930035.1 uncultured Actinomycetes bacterium
GAGATGATGGCCGCCGGCGGTCCCCACTACGACCTGGCCCGGTTCGGCATGGAGGCCTTCCGCGCCTCGCCGCGGCAGGCTGACCTGATCGTGGTGGCCGGCCGCGTGAGCCAGAAGATGGCGCCCGTCCTGCGCCAGGTCTACGACCAGATGATGGAGCCCAAGTGGGTCATCTCCATGGGCGTGTGCGCCAGCTCGGGCGGCATGTTCAACAACTACGCGATCGTGCAGGGTGTCGACACGGTGATCCCCGTCGACGTCTACGCGCCGGGGTGCCCCCCGGGCCCGGAGACGCTGCTGCACGCCATCGTGACGCTCCGCGAGATGATCCAGAACGGCGAGATCCTCAAGCGGCGTGAGCAGACCGGCGCGGGAGCCGGGATCCACATCGACCAGCTCGACGGCCAGGCGGCGCCCGTCCTCTCCCCTGTCTCGCTCGGGAGCCGGTGATGACCGACACCCCGACCGACCAGCCAGAGGCCGCGCCCGCGCCCGGGCCCACCGAGCAGCTCCACGGCGCCTACGTCACCCGGCCGCGCGGCGAGCTGGTGCTCCACACCGTCCCCGCCGAGTACCTGGGCCTGGTGGAGCAGCTCCGGACCGACGGCTACTGGCTGTGCGTCGACCTGTGCGCCGTCGACTACCTGGGCAGCTCCGCCGACCGCGGCCTCCCGGCCGAGGTCGAGCCGCAGCGGTTCGAGGTCGTCGTGAACCTGCTCGACCCTGCCAGCCGCAGCCGGGTGCGCCTCCGCTGCCAGGTGCCCGGCGACGAGCCGGTGGTGCCGTCGCTGTTCGCGGTGCACCCGGGGACCGAGGCGCCCGAGCGCGAGGCGTTCGACCTGTTCGGCGTGGTCTTCGAGGGCCACCCCGACCCCACCCGTATCCTCCTGCCCGAGGACTGGGAGGGCCACCCGCTCCGCCGCGACGCCGACCCCGGCCGCATCCCGGTCCAGTTCAAGGCTGCCTCCAACTCCCGATGACCGCGACCGACACCCCCCGCACCGACGCGCCGGCCCCCGTGCTGGACCTGGGCGCCCTCGACGCTGCGCGCGCCCGGCTGACCAGCGACCAGGCCGTCCTGCGCATGTCGGAGCACGACGCCGAGCAGCTCTCCGGCTACCAGGGCCCCACCGAGGAGGGCCTGGCCGACCGCATGATCATGAACATGGGCCCGGTGCACCCGTCGACCCACGGCGTGCTCCGGCTCGTGCTGGAGATGGACGGCGAGACCGTGCTGCGGTCCAAGCCGGTCATGGGCTACCTGCACACCGGCATGGAGAAGCAGGCCGAGCAGCTCTCCTACCTGCAGGGCCCGACCAACGTGACCCGCATGGACTACGCCAGCCCGCTGTTCAACGAGCTGGCGTTCTCCCTGGCCACCGAGACGCTGCTCGGCATCGAGGTGCCGGAGCGGGCGCAGTGGATCCGCATGCTCATGACCGAGCTGAACCGGATCAGCTCGCACCTGCTGTTCATGGCCACCAACGGCATGGACATCGGCGCGGTCGGCATGATGCTCTACGGCTGGCGCGAGCGCGAAGAGGTCCTCCGGTTCTTCGAGATGGTCACCGGCCTCCGCATGAACCACAACTACATCCGCCCCGGCGGAGTGGCGGCGGACCTGCCGGACGGCTGGCGCGACGAGGTGCGCTCGCTGCTCGAGGTCATCCCCGAGCGGCTCGAGGAGTGGGACACCCTCCTGACCGGGCAGCCCATCTGGCGCGAGCGGCTCCAGGGCGTGGGCGTGATCACCACCGAGGAGGCCCTCTCCCTGGGGGCGACGGGACCGATCCTGCGCTCGACGGGCATGGCCTGGGACCTGCGGCGCGACCAGCCCTACCTGCGCTACGACGACGTCGAGTTCGACGTGGTCGTGGGCACCTACGGCGACTGCTTCGACCGCTACGCCATCCGGCTCGCCGAGATGTACGAGTCCATGAAGATCGTGCGCCAGTGCCTCGACAAGATGCCGGCGGGCGACTACCGGGTGCAGGACAAGAAGGTCACCCCGCCGCCCCGGGCCCGCATCGACGAGTCGATGGAGGCGCTGATCCACCACTTCAAGATCTTCACCGAGGGCTACAAGGTGCCCGAGGGCGAGGTCTACGTGGCGGTCGAGAGCCCCCGCGGCGAGCTGGGCTGCTACATCGTCTCGGACGGCACCTCGAAGCCCATGCGCATGCACGTGCGGGCCCCCAGCTTCGTGAACCTGCAGACGCTCCCGCACATGATGCGCGACTCGTTCCTGGCCGACACCGTGGCGATCATCTCGTCCGTCGACCCGATCATGGGGGAGGTGGACCGCTGATGGCGCGCCTCACCCCTGCCAACGAGCAGCTCGCCCGGTCCATCGTGGCCCGCTACCCCGTGCCGAAGTCGGCGACCATCCCGCTGTGCCACCTGGCCCAGGAGCAGGACGGCCACCTGACCGACGACGCCATGGCGCACATCGCCGAGCTGGTGGGCTGCACCGCCGCAGAGGTGCTCGGGACCGCCTCGTTCTACGAGATGTTCAAGCGCCACGAGACCGGCACGTACTGCGTCAACGTGTGCACAAACATCTCGTGCCAGCTGCTCGGCGGCGAGGAGCTGCTCGAGCACGCGGAGCGGACGCTCGGGGTGCGCGCCGGCGGCACCACCGCCGACGGCATGTTCACGCTCGAGGACGTCGAGTGCATCGCGGCGTGCACCGAGGCCCCGGCCCTGCAGGTGAACTACCGCTACTTCCACCGGATCTCGACCGAGGACTTCGACCAGCTCGTCGACGACCTGCGGTCCGGCCGGCTGTCCGACGAGGTGCCGCCGCACGGCACCCTCGGCAAGGTCCGCCAGGAGATCCCGGCCGACAAGGTGGCCAACATCACGCCGCCCGAGGAGCAGACGGAGCCGGTGTGGATCGCCCGCCACCGTCAGGCGGCGGAAGGCGGTGCGTCCTGATGGCCGAGGGAGCAGTGAGTCCCGAGCTGGCCCGCGTCACGTCGCGCTGGGCGGTCGAGGGCGGCCACACGATCGACGGCTACCGCGCGAGCGGCAGCTATGCCGGCTACGAGTCCATCAGGGCGGCGCTCGACCTCTCGCCGGACCAGGTGTCGGGCATGGTCAAGGACGCCACCGTGCTCGGCCGCGGCGGGGCCGGCTTCCCGGCCGGCGTCAAGTGGGGCTTCTGCCCGCCGGGCGTCTGGCCCCGGTACCTGGTGGTCAACGGCGACGAGTCCGAGCCCGGGACCTACAAGGACCGCATCCTCATGGAGCGGGACCCGCACCAGCTGATCGAGGGCTGCCTCATCGCCGCCTACGCGATCGGTGCGGCGCAGGTGTTCCTGTACGTCCGTGGCGAGATGGCCCACGCCCAGGAGCGCATTGCGGCGGCCCTCAACGAGGCCTACGCGGCCGGGCTGGTCGGCAAGAACATCCTGGGCACCGACTTCAGCGTCGACATCGTCCTGCACTGGGGTGCGGGCGCCTACATCGTCGGCGAGGAGACCGCGCTCATCGAGTCGCTCGAGGGCAACCGTGGCATGCCCCGCCTGAAGCCGCCGTTCTTCCCGGCGGCCAAGGGCCTCTACATGGCCCCCACGTTCGTGAACAACGTCGAGACGCAGGCCAACCTGCCGTGGCTCGTCGCCCACGGCGTGGACGCCTACCGCTCGGTCGGGACCGAGGCGTCGCCCGGCACCCGGCTGATCGCGCTGTCGGGCCACGTCAACACCCCGGGCGTGTTCGAGGTGCCGCAGGGGACCACGACCTTCCGCGAGCTGTTCGAGGCGGAGCACTACGGCGGCGGCATCCGCGACGGCCACGAGCTCAAGATGTTCATCCCCGGCGGCGCGTCGGCACCCTGGTTCTTCCCCGAGCAGGTCGACCTGCCCCTCGAGGGCCGGGTCGTGGGCGGCGAGGGGTCGATGCTCGGCTCCGGCGCCGTCGTCGTCATGGACGAGACCACCGACGCCGTGCGCGCCTGCCTGCGCGTGGTGCGCTTCTTCGCCCGCGAGTCCTGCGGCAAGTGCGCCCCGTGCCGGGAGGGCACCACCTGGGAGGAGAAGATCCTCCAGCGGATCCTGGACGGCCACGGCCGCCCGAGCGACATCGACCTGCTGCTCGACGTCGCCGACAACATCTCGCCCGGGCCGTACCCGACCGCCGCGCACCCCGGTGCCGGCCTCGAGGCCGTGCCGTTCCCGCCGCGGCAGACCACGATCTGCCCGCTCGGACCGTCGTCGGTGGCGCCGATCACCTCGGCCATCCGTCGTTTCCGCCACGAGTTCGAGGCCAAGATCACCAAGCGCGACTCGATCCCCGTCGCCGCCGCACCTGCCCAGGGTGACCACTGATGTCCGAGCGCCCCCGCAAGATCGAGATCACCGACCCCGTCGAGATCACCGTCGACGGCCAGACCGTCACGGCCCAGTCGGGCGAGCTGCTCATCGAGGCGTGCGAGCGCGCCGGGGCCTACGTGCCGCGGTTCTGCTACCACCCGCGCATGGAGCCCGTCGGCATGTGCCGCATGTGCCTGGTCGAGGTCGACACCGGCCGCGGCCCGGCGCTCCAGCCCAGCTGCATGCTCCCCGTGACCCCGGGCATGTCGGTGGACACCACGGGCGAGGCGGTCGCCAAGGCCCAGGACGGCGTGCTCGAGTTCCTGCTCGCCAACCACCCGCTCGACTGCCCGGTCTGCGACAAGGGCGGCGAGTGCCCGCTGCAGGACC
>CAIYXG010000313.1 GCA_903930035.1 uncultured Actinomycetes bacterium
TGCCCGCCGGGGCGGACCTGGCGCAGGTCCAGGAGTACGAGCGGCTCCTCGAGTCCGTCCGACGCACGCGCCGGGGGCGCGCCGGCGGTCCTGCCGCGGTCGAGGCCTCCTTGGCCGCGCTGCGACCCGGCGACGTCGTGGTCCGCCGCACCGACCAGGGGCCCCGCCAGCTCGTGGTGGTGTCTGTCGCGCACCGCAAGGGTGGCGCCGTGAAGATCCGTGCCGTCACGGCGCGCGGGTCCGACGTCCAGCTCGACGCACGCAACGCCGGCGCCCCGCTCGACGCCGTGGCCCACGTGGACCTGCCCGTGCCGTTCACCCCGTCGGACCCGGGCTTCCGCAGGGAGGCGGCGGCCCGTCTCCGGCGGGTCACTGTCCCGCGGAACCGCGCGGCCCGGCGCAAGGACCAGCAGGCCGCGGCCTACGACGCCGCGGTCGACGAGCTCGAGCACCACCCGCTGCACCGGCACGCCCGGCGGGACGACGTCGTGGCCTGGGCCGAGGAGCACCGACGCCTGTCCGGCGAGCTGGCACGTGCCGAGCGGCGCATCGAGCGTCGCGGGTCCGACCTGTCGGCGCGGCTCGGCCGCACGATGGAGGTGCTGGAGCGGACGGGGCACGCCGAGGGCTGGCACCTCACGGTGGCGGGGGAGCGGCTGCGGCGGATCTACCACGAGTCGGACCTGCTGCTGTCGCTGGCGCTGGGCGACGGACTCTTTGACGGCCTGGACGCCCCCGAGGCCGCCGCGCTCGCCAGCTGCCTCACCTACGAGCACCGGTCCAAGGAGCCGCCGCCACCCCCGTCGTTGCCGACCGCACGCCTGCGGGAACGCTTCCGCGAGCTCGAGGAGCTGGCCGACCGTCTCCACCGTGTGGAGCGTGCGGCGTCGCTCCCCGAGACCCGGGCGCCCGACCCCGGGTTCGCCGGCGCGGCGTGGGCCTGGGCGAGCGGCCGGCCGCTGCACGCCGTGGTCGACGAGGACCAGACCGGCGGCGACTTCGTGCGCAACTGCCGGCTGCTCGTGGACCTGCTGCCGCAGCTGGCGCAGCTGGCCGAGGACGACGCCACGGTCCTGGCGTGCCGCGAGGCTGCCTACGGCGTGCGCCGGGGCGTGGTGAGCGCGGGCGGGGGCCCCTCGTGACGATCCGGCGCGGCGAGGACTGGGGCGAGGCCGGCCCGTTGGCGGCCGGGGCGCCGGTGTGCGCCGACGACCGGTCTGCGGCGGCGGCGCTGGCCGCGCAGCGCGACGCCGGCGTGCCGGTGCCCGAGGTCGGGCTCACCGGCGGGGACCTGCACCGGTGCCTGGGGGGACCGCGGCGGGGCGAGACCGAGCTCCGCACCGGCATGGGGACGCGGTACCCGGTGGACCTGCTGGCGCTGGAGTGCACCGACCCCGACGGGTCGGTGCGCCACCTGCTGGCCCTCAACTCCGTCGTGGTGGGCACGGGCCGGACGTTCTGGCGCGGCCGCTGGACGGTCCTCATGAACGGCACCTTCTGGAACGACTGGGACCTCGGCCCGCGCGCGCACCCCAACGACGGCCGGGTCGACGTGACCGACGGGACGCTGCCACGGCGGGTCGTGCGGGAGGCCCGTCGGCGCGCGGCCACGGGGACGCACCTGCCGCACCCGGACCTGGTCGAGTCCCGCACCGCCGAGCACGTGGTGGACGGCCTGGCCGGGCGGCGGCTGCTCGTGGACGGGGCCGAGGTGCCCACGCCGGCGGCACTGGTCGTCCGTGTCCTGCCCGACGCCGCCGTCGTGGTGGCGTGAGCGCGACGAGAACCCGGTCGGCCGTCGCTACGCTCGCCACATGCTCGCCTGGCACCTGACCGGTCCCGACCACGGCTACTCCTGGGGCGAGGTCCCTGACCCGGTCCCGGGTCCCGGCGAGGTACGGATCGCGGTCCGGGCCAGTGCGCTGAACCACATGGACCTCTGGCTGACCAGGGGTCGGCCCCGGCCGCCGACCTACCCGCACGTGCCGGGGTGCGACGTGGCAGGCGTGGTCGAGTCGCTCGGCGAGGGCGTGGAGGGCTGGCAGGTCGGTGACGAGGTGGTGGTGAACACCGCGGTCGTCCCCGCCGAGGCGCTGACGCTCGGCGTCGACTCGGTGCTGCACCCCGGGATGCGGCTGCTCGGCGAGCACCTCTGGGGCGGCCACGGCGAGCTCTGCGTGGCCCCGGCCCATGGCATCGTCCGCCGGCCCGAGGGCCGCTCGTGGGTGGACGCGGCGAGCTACCCGGTCTGCCTGACCTCGGCGTGGCGCCTGCTGCGCCGTGGCCGCGTCGCCCCCGGCCAGACCGTCCTGGTCACCGGGTTCGGCAGCGGGGTGGGCACCGCGGCGGCGATGCTCGCGCTGCACCTGGGCGCCGAGGTGGTCGTGACCTCCCGCGACGAGGCCAAGCGGCAGCGGGCCCTCGAGCTGGGGGCCGCCGGCGCCGTCGACTCGGCCGGTCCGTACCCCACGGACGTCGACATCGTGGTGGACAGCATCGGCCCGGCCGTCTGGGACCAGTGCATCTCGTCGCTAGGTCGCGGCGGCCGCATGTGCGTGTGCGGCGGCACCTCCGGCCCGGTCGTCGAGCTCAACCTCCCGCGCCTCTTCTTCCAGCAGCTCGAGATCATCGGGGCCAGCATCGGCAGCCAGGAGGAGTTCCAGTTCGTGACCGACCTCATGGCCGACGGCCTCCGCACCGTGGTGGACCAGGTCTACCCGCTGGAGGACTACCCGGCCGCGCTGGAGCGCCTGCGCTCGGGCGAGCAGGTCGGCAAGCTCGTGCTCGAGCACCCGGCCTGACCCGGGCCTAGAGTCCGGCCATGGCCACGACCCCTCCGGACGAGCAGCGCGCCGCCGAGCTGCGCCGACGCGTCGTCGAGGAGGTCGACCGGCGCGCCGACCTGCTGCTCGACGTCTCCCACCGGATCTGGGCCGAGCCGGAGACCTGCTTCGAGGAGCGCGCCGCCCACGCCCTGCTCACCGGTGTGCTCGAGTCCGAGGGGCTGGCGCCGGACCGCCACGCCGCGGACCTCGAGACGGCGTTCGTCGCCACGGCGGGCCACGAGGGCCCGGACGTCGGGGTGGTGCTGGAGTACGACGCGCTGCCGGGGATCGGCCACGCGTGCGGCCACAACGTCATCGCCGCGGCGGGACTGGGGGCCGGACTTGCCGCGGCGGCACTGGCCGACGAGGCCGGCGGGCGCGTCCGGATCCTGGGCACGCCGGCCGAGGAGGGCGGCGGCGGCAAGGTGCTCATGGTCGAGGCGGGGCTGTTCGAGGGGCTCGACGCCGCGATGATGGTCCACCCGGCCGACCGCGACCTGCTGCGGTTCAGCTCGCTCGCCGTGGCCCAGATGGCGGTGGACTACCGCGGCGTCCCGTCGCACGCCGCCTCGGCCCCGCACCTGGGGCGGAACGCGCTCGACGCTGCGGTGCTCGGGTACGTCAACGTCGCCGCCCTGCGCCAGCACATCCTGCCCGAGGAGCGGGTGCACGGGATCTTCACCGACGCCGGCGACCGGCCCAACATCGTCCCGCACCACGCGGCGGCGGAGTGGTTCGTCCGGTCGCCCGACGGGCCGGGGCTCGAGGAGCTGCAGCGCCGGGTCGTGGCGGCGCTCCAGGCCGGTGCCGACGCCGCCGGCTGCACCATGGCGTGGCGCCCGAGCGCGCCGACCTTCCTGGAGATGCGCGACGACCACCCGCTGCTCGAGCGGTTCGCGGCCAACTCGGCGCTGCTCGGCCGGTCGCTCGGCGCCCCCGAGGAAGTCGGTCACGTCCGGGGCAGCACCGACATGGGCAACGTGAGCCACGTGGTCCCCTCGATCCACCCGATGCTCGCCGTGGCCCCGGCCGGGGTGAGCA
>CAIYXG010000314.1 GCA_903930035.1 uncultured Actinomycetes bacterium
ATCCCCGACCGCATCGAGGCGGCGACGGTCCTGGCCATGCTCGGCGTGGCCGGCGGCGAGATCACCCTCACCAACGTGCGGCACGACCACATGGGCCTGCTGCTCGAGAAGCTGGGCTACGCCGGCGTGCGAGTGTCGCCCGACGGTGACGGTCTCTGGGCCATGGCGGCCGGACGCCGGACGGCCACCAACGTGGCGACGCTGCCGTACCCGGGCCTGGCCACGGACTACCTGCCCCTGATGGTGGCGCTCCTCACCGTGGCCGACGGCACCAGCTACGCCACCGAGAACGTCTTTGCCGGCCGCTTCCGGTACACGGGCGAGCTGGCCAAGCTGGGCGCCGACATCCACGTCGAGGGCCACCACATGGTCATCAAGGGCGTCCAGCGACTGGTCGGCACGCCCGTCGAGGCGGCCGACATCCGCGCCGGGGCCGCCCTGGTGGTGGCCGCGCTGGCGGCGGAGGGCGAGACCGTCATCCGCGGCGCCGAGCACATCGACCGCGGCTACGAGGGGTTCGTCGACAAGCTCCGGGCCGTCGGGGTCGACGTCACCCGGAACGCCTGAGCACTCCCCGCCCGCTCAGATCGGGCCGCGGCGCGTGGGCGGGGCCGGCTCGGACGCCGGGGGCCGGCTGTCGCGCTGGCGCTGCGCCCGCCGGTTGGCCGCCGCCAGCAGCAGGCCGAACACCAGCACCGGGACCGCCACCATGAGGATCTCGTCCCAGCCGCCCTGGTGGGCGAGGAGCGTGGACAGCGCGGCGGTCACGGGGCGAGGGTACCGGAGCGCCGCCGGCCCCGACCGGGCGGGGCGGAACAGATCGGCCGGGGGACCGGGTTGTCCCTGTCCGAACCGCGGACCAACATGGCGGTCCCGACCCGCAGGAGACCAGCGTGCGCGCACAGGTAGAGGACGTCATCGAGATCATCCGGCCGGCCATCCAGGCCGACGGCGGTGACATCATCCTGCGCGAGGTCGACGAGGAGTCCGGCGTGGTGACGGTGGAGCTCACCGGCGCCTGCGTGAGCTGCCCGGCCTCGACCGTGACCATGAAGGCCGGGATCGAGCGCATCATGAAGGACCGCGTCCCGGGCGTGACGGCGGTCGTGCAGCCCGACGAGGGCGCCGAGCTCGGCACCTCGGTCTCCCTCTGAGGTCCCGTGCCGCCCGTCCCCGACGCCGCCGCGGTCGCCGACCTGCTCGACCGCGCGGGCGGCGGTGACCGGGCGGCGCTGGCCCGGCTGCTCTCGTGGGTGGAGCGGGGCGGCGACGGCGCCCGCGAGGTCGCGCGGGCCGCCTTCCCGAAGGCCGGCCGTGCCCACACCCTGGGCATCACCGGTGCGCCGGGTGCCGGCAAGAGCACGCTGACCAACGCCCTGTGCGCGCAGGTGCGCGACGCGGGCGAGCAGGTGGCGGTGCTGGCCGTCGACCCGTCGTCGCCGTTCACGGGCGGCGCCATCCTGGGCGACCGCGTCCGGATGGGCGACCACACGCTCGACGACGGCGTGTTCATCCGGTCCATGGCCACCCGCGGCCACCTGGGCGGGCTGTCGCTCGCCACGCCGGAGGCGGCCCGGGTGCTCGACGCCGTCGGCTACCGCTGGGTCGTGGTGGAGACCGTCGGCGTGGGGCAGGTCGAGGTGGACATCGCCGGCGCGGCCGACACGACGGTGGTGGTGGTCAACCCGGGCTGGGGCGACGCGGTGCAGGCCAACAAGGCGGGCCTCATGGAGATCGCCGACCTGTTCGTGATCAACAAGGCCGACCGGGCGGGCACGGCGGAGACCCGGCGGGACCTGGAGTCGATGCTGGCGCTGGGCGCCGGGCACGGCACCGAGGGCTTGCAGCCGCCGGCGATCGTGGAGACGGTGGCGACCACCGGGGACGGCGTCGCCGAGCTGTGGGCGGCGGTCCAGGCCCACCGGGACCGCACCACGGCGTCGGGGGAGCGGGAGCGCCGCCGCGCCGACCGCGCCCGCACCGAGCTGCGCGAGGTGGTCGAGGCCTGGGTCCGCGAGCAGGCTGCGGCGCAGTGCGCCGGCCCGGCCTGGGACGGGGCGGTGGCGCAGGTGCTCGACGGCTCGGCCGACCCGTGGGCCGCCGCCGCGACGCTGCTCGGCGACCTGCGCGGCCCGGCCTAGCGGCAGTCGGCGCAGCGGCCGCCGACGTCGAGCCGGTGGTGCTCCGGCTCGAACCCCTGGCGGCGGGCCGCCGCGTCGAGCGCCGCGTCGAGGGCGGCCTCGAGCTCGTCGTCGACCGTGAAGTCGGTGACCCGCCCGCAACGCGTGCACACCAGGTGGTGGTGGTGCGAGGTCAGGTCCTCGGCCAGCTCGAAGTGGCTGAACTCGTCGCCCGACACGATGCGGTGGACGACGCCCACGCCGATGAGCTCGGTCAGGTTCCGGTAGGCGCTCGACTGGGCCAGCCCGTCGGCCTGCTCGAGGATCTCGGGGATGGTGAGCGGGCGGTCCGTCGCCGCCAGGACCTCCACGACCTTGCGGCGCGACCCCGTGTAGCGCAGCCCGTCGCCGCGGAGCCGCTGGGCGATGGTGACGTGCAGGTCCTCGGTGGGCGCGCCGTCGCCGGCGCGGCCCGAGTGGGAGTGCGTGCTGGTCGACCGGGACACGCCCCGACCGTAGTGGGAACGGCTGGGAACCAAAATTGGGGCGGAACGGGGCGAACGGCCCACCGGTCCCGGGGCCGGGCTGCCGATGGTGGGACATGGACGCCCGTGCCGCCCCGTCCGGCCTGCCCACCCGCTACCGGTTCGGCCGGGTGGCGGGGCGCGGTGCCACGGCGACCGTGTGGCTGGCGCGCGACACGCGGACCGGCCTCGACGTGGTCGTGAAGGTGCTGGGACCGGCCGCGGTGCCGGTGGAGCGGTTCGAGGCCGAGGCCCGCGCCCTGGCCCGCCTGGCGGGCGTCCCGGGGGTGGTGGAGGTCCGGGCGGTCGGGTGCACGGCCGACGGCCGGCCCTGGCTGGTCGAGGAGCTGGTCGCCGGGCCGACGCTGGCCGACCGGCTGCGCCGCGCCCCGTGGCCCGGAGGAGAGGTGCGGCGCCTGCTCCACGCCCTCGGCACGGCACTGGCCACGGCCCATGCCGCCGGGGTCGTCCACGGCGACGTCGCCCCGGGCAACGTGCTCTGCCGGCCGGACGGGACCTTCCTGCTGTGCGACTTCGGGGTGGCGGCCCTCGGC
>CAIYXG010000315.1 GCA_903930035.1 uncultured Actinomycetes bacterium
GGCCGAGCACATCGCCCGCTACAAGCTGCCGAAGGCCGTCGTGCGGGTGTCGCAGGTCCGACGCTCCCCGTCGGGCAAGGCCGACTACCGGTGGGCCGCCGAGGTCGCCGGCGGCGGCCAGGAGCTGTAGCGCGGCGGACCGCGCCGCTCAGATCGGCAGGTCGCCGGTCCCCTTCTGGACCGAGCCGGTGTCCTTCCAGGACGCGATGGTGCGCTGCGCGATGCGCATCTGGTGGACCTCGTCCGCACCGTCGGCGAACCGGGCCCACCGGGCGTGCTGGTACATGTGCGCGAGCGGGGTGTCGGTGGAGTAGCCCAGCGCGCCGTGCACCTGGATGGACCGGTCGATCACCCGGTTCAGCATGTTGGCCACGAAGTGCTTGGCCATCGAGACCTCGCCCTTGAAGTCCACGGAGGGGTCGGTCTTGGCCCGGTCGATCAGGTAGGCGGCGTGCAGCACCATGAGCTTGGCCTGGTAGAGCTCCATGGTGGAGTCGGCGATCATCCACTGGACGCCCTGCTTCTCGGCGAGCAGCGACCCGTGGGCGAACCGGTTGAGCGACCGCTCCACCATCATGTCGAGCGCCGTCTGGGCCTGGGCGATCCAGCGCATGCAGTGGGCCAGGCGGGCCGGGCCGAGCCGGTACTGGCCGAGCAGGTGCCCCTGGCCGCGGCCGCCGAGCATCTTGGAGGTGTGCACCCGCAGGTCCTCGATGAGGATCTCGGAGTGGCCCGTCGAGCCGTGCATGGTCTCGATCTGGCGGACCTCGGTCCAGCCCTCGGAGGGGATGTCGACCAGGAACGCCGTGTTGGCGGCCTGCGGCAGGTCGGGGTCGTCCTCGGTGCGGGCGATCAGGATCGCGAAGTTGGCGCGGTGGGCGTTGGAGATGAACCACTTGTGGCCGTTGAGCACCCACTCGTCGCCGTCCTGGTAGGCGTTCGTGCGGATCAGCGTGGGGTCGGTGCCGGCGACCTCGGGCTCGGTCATGGCGAAGCACGACCACGTGAAGCCCTCGCACAGCGGCCGCAGGTACTGCTCCTTCTGCTCGTCGGTCCCCCAGTGCTCGAGCGTGTGCATGTTGCCCTCGTCGGGGGCCTGGCAGTTGAGCACCCATGGCCCGTAGTAGGTGCGGGCCGACTCGGCCTGCACCATGGCCAGCTCGACGTGGCCGAGCCCCATGCCGCCCCACTCGGCCGGCATGTGCGGGAGCCACAGGCCGGCCTCCTTGGCCTGCTTGCGCATGCCGAGCAGCGTCCCGATATAGGCGTCGCGGTCGGTGGTCTCGAGTCGCTCCTCGTGGATCTTCGCCTCGCCGGGCTGCACGACGTCGTCGATGAACTCGCGGACGCGCACGCGGATGTCCTCGAGCTCGGGGGTGAGGGTGAAGTCGATCGCCATCGGTGCAGTCTGCCCCGCCACGGTGCCGCCGGAGGGCACGCCGTAGGCTGCGGCCATGGACTCCCCCGCCACGTCCGACCGCGACCTGATCCCGCGCCCGGGCGACCCCCTCCCCTCGGGCGAGGACAAGACCCGGTCCGTGCGGGCGATGTTCGACGTCATCGCCGACCGCTACGACACCGTCAACCGGGTCATGACCTTCCGCATGGACGTCGGGTGGCGGCGCCGGACGATCGCCACGCTCGGCCTGGCGCCCGGCTCGGTGGTGGTCGACCTGGCGTGCGGCACCGGCGACCTGGCCCGCGAGCTGGCCGGGCGTGGCCTGGTGCCGGTCGGGGCCGACCTGTCCTACGGCATGCTGGCCGCCGCGCCGGTGCCCTTCCCCCGGGTCCAGACCGACGGCTCCGCCATGCCGTTCCCCGACGCCTCGGTGGACGGCCTGACGTGCGGCTTCGCCCTCCGGAACTTCACCGACCTGGCGGCCACGCTCGCCGAGACGGCCCGCATCGTGCGGCCCGGCGGCCGCATCGCGCTGCTCGAGGTGGCCGAGCCGCCCAACCCGGTCATGAAGTTCGGCCACGGCATCTACTTCGGCAAGGTGGTCCCGCGCATCGGCGCCCTGCTGTCGGACGGCGACGCCTACCGGTACCTGCCCCGGTCGGTCGAGTACCTGCCCGAGCCCGACGAGCTGGTCGCCATGGTCGGCGACGCCGGGTTCCGCGACATGCGCCGCACGCTGCTCTCCGGCGGGATCTCGCAGCTCATCACGGCGACCCGGGTCTAGGGGCCGCGCCGTGGACGCCACCACCACCTCCGAGCGGGTCGGCCCGCCCGCCGCGCCGGACGTGGCGTTCGGCTCGCCCGACCTGTCGCTGTGGGGCACCGGCGAGGCGCTGCGGATCGCCGTCCCGGCCCCGTGGCCCGCCCACCTGGACCGGGTCGCCGAGGCGCTCGGTGGGCTGCGCGCCGTCGCCGGCGACGGCACCGCGGGGCTCCCGGTCCGGGGCCCGGTGGCGTTCGGTGCGCTCCCGTTCGACCGGGACCTGCCGGCGTCGTTCGTGGTCCCCGCCCGGCTGGTGGGCCGCACCGCCCGCGGCGACTCGTGGACCACGGTCGTCGGGGACGGCACCGACGGCGCCGACCGCGGCGCCGACCGGACGGCTGCCGACCTGCCGTCCGACGTCGAGGTCCGGGCCGTGCAGGACCCCGAGGCGTGGTGCGACGCGGTGGCCGCGGCCACCAAGGCCATCGCCGAGGGCGACTTCACGAAGGTCGTCCTGGCCCGGGAGCTCCTCGTGCAGGCCGGGAGCCCGTTCGACCCGGCCGCGGTGCTGGCCCGCTTCGCACAGGCGCACCCACAAGCACTGACCTACCTGGTCGACGGGTTCGTGGGGGCCAGCCCCGAGCTGCTGGTGTCGCGGCTGGGCGAGACCGTGCGGGCCCAGCCGATGGCCGGCACGACGCCCCGGACCGGCGACCCGGAGGTCGACCACCGGGCGGCGGCGGAGCTGCTGGCCTCGGCCAAGAACCGCGCCGAGCACCAGATCACGATCGACATGGTCCACGACGCGCTCCTGGCGTGGTGCTCCTACCTGGACGCCGAGCCGACCCCGTCGGTCGTGCCGGCCGGGCCGGTGCAGCACCTGGCGACGATGGTCGAAGGACGCCTCTCGCGGCCGCTGCCGTCGGTGCTCGAGATGGTCGCGGCGCTGCACCCCACCCCGGCAGTCGGCGGCTGGCCGGTGGCGCCGGCACTGACGGCCCAGCGCGAGCTCGAGCACCTCGACCGCGGCCGGTACGCCGGGCCGGTCGGGTGGGTCGACGCCGAGGGGAACGGGGTCATGGCCGTGGGCATCCGCGGCGCCGAGCTGGACGGCACCCGGGCCCGGGTGTTCGCCGGCGTGGGCGTCGTGGCCGACTCGGACCCCGCGGCCGAGCTGGCCGAGACGCAGGCCAAGTTCAAGGCGGCGCTCGCCGCGCTCGTCCAGCCCTAGGACCGGTCGGGCACCGGGCCGGACGGCCGGTCAGTCGGTGGCGCTGCCGGTGGGCGCCGCGGTGCGCAGCGCCCAGACCTGCCGGAGGCGGCCGAGCACGTCCGCCACCTGGTTGAACCCGGCGAAGTGGCCGGCCCCGGGCCGCACCCGCAGCTCGCCGAAGGGCAGCCGGGCCGCCTGGTGGTGGCCGTGGCTCGGCGGGACGATGTGGTCCGAGAGCCCCTGCCAGCAGACGACCGGCACGGTGACCTCGTCCAGGTTGAAGCCCCAGTGGCGGGCGAACAGCGCCAGGTCGTGCGCGGCGGCCCGCAGCTCCCCCGCCTCCACCAGGTCGCGGATGAACATGGCCCGGAACTCCGGCTCGCGGAGGGTGTCACGGTCGGCCAGGCCCAGCACGGTGGCGTAGGCGCCGTAGGCCGCGTCGGCGAACGGGGTGGCCACCTTCAGGACGCCGTTGACCAGCGAGCCGAGCGGCGACCGCAGCACCTCGAGCGGCGGCGCGAAGAGCCGGAGCATGCGGGTGTACGAGAGCACGGCGTCGGGACCCCGGACCGGGCCGAGGCCGCCGAGCAGCGTGACGCAGACGACCCGCTCCGGCAGCGCGTGGGCGACGGCCAGCGCGTAGGGACCGCCACCGGAGAGA
>CAIYXG010000316.1 GCA_903930035.1 uncultured Actinomycetes bacterium
ACCGGCCGGCGACCTCCACGCTCCGCCCCGGCTGGCACCGCACTCCGGCCCCGGGCCGGGGCGCGGTTCGCCCCGCGGGCGGGTGCTGCAGGTCGGCCGCCGCGGCCCGACGGCGCACCACCGCGGCCGCCGCCCTTTGACCCAGACGACTTGGGACCGCCGGCCCGGCCGCCACCCTTGGGGCCGCCCCGTGACGGGCCCGACCCCGCGGCGCCGCGTCCACGTCCGCCCTTCGGGGCGCCACCAGTCCGTCCAGCCACTACTGCTCCTCTGCTCCCGGCCGGCGCACGAGCAGGGCCGACGCCAGACAGGCGATGCCCTCGCTGCGGCCCAGCCCGCCGATCTGCTCGGCCCGTCGGCCCTTGACGGTCACCGGCGCGCCGACGACCCGGGTCAGGACCTCCTGCATCTCCCCACGGTGCGGGGCCAGCTTCGGCTGCTCGGCCACGACCGAGCAGTCGACGTTGGCGACGTCCCACCCCCGGGCGCGCACCAGGCCCACCACGTGGGCCAGCAGCTCGGTGCTCACGGCACCCCGCCAGCGCTCGTCGGTGTCGGGGAAGTGCGTCCCCAGGTCGCCCAGCCCCGCGGCGCCGAGCAGCGCCTCGGCGACGGCGTGGGTCACGACGTCGGCGTCGGAGTGGCCGTGCAGACCGGCTGCGCCGGGGACCGTGACGCCCCCCAGGACCAGCGGCCGGGAGGGGTCCTCGCTGAACCGGTGGACGTCGAACCCGTTGCCGACCCTGATCTCCATGGGCTCAGTCTCCCGCACCGGTCGCACCGGCCGCGGACCTGTCCCGGAGCGCCAGCAGCGCCCCGGCCACCGCCAGGTCGGAGGGGCCCGTGATCTTCAGGTTGTCGGGGTCGCCGTCGACCATCGCCACCTGCTCGCCCAGGCGCTCCATGAGCCCGGCGTCGTCGGTCGCGTCGGCCTCGGTCGCGTGCGCCGCCTCCAGGGCGGCGCGCCGGAACCCCTGCGGCGTCTGGACGGCCCGGAGCTGGCTGCGGTCCAGGACCTCGCCGGCGACGGTCCGGACGGTGTCGGTCACGGGGACCGCCGGGACCACGGCGGTGGCGCCGGCCCGCAGGGCGTCCACGACACGTGCGCAGACCGCGGGGGTGGCCAGGGGGCGGGCCGCGTCGTGGACCAGGACCAGCTCGGCCGAGGCCGGGACCGCGGCCAGTCCCCGGCGCACCGACTCCGAGCGCGTGGCGCCGCCGGCGACGACGGCGTCGGCGCCGGGCACCTCGGCGTCGGGGGTGCCGAGGACGTCGGCCGACAGCACGACCACCACCCCGCCGCACACGGACCGGCAGGCGGCCACCGACCGGTCGAGGATGCGCTCGCCCGCCAGGTCGGCGAACTGCTTGGCGCCCCCGAACCGCTGACCGGACCCGGCCGCGACGACGACCGCCCAGACGTCGTCCGAGGGGTCGTGGGAGGTCGCAGGCACCGGCCGAACCTACCGCTCCCGGGAGGATGGACGCCGCTCCGGGACGGTAGGGTGGCCGTCGTGAGCGACCTCGACCTTCTGGCCCGGATCGAGCTCTTCGAGCAGTTCGACGAGACCGAGCGTCAGCGCGTCGCCGACGCCGCCGAGTTCGTCGACCTCATCCGCGGCGACGTGATCTTCACCGAGGCCTCCGAGCCCGACGCCTGCTACGTGGTGACCTCGGGCCGGGTCGCCATCGCCAACAAGTCCTTCGACGGCCGCGAGTCGCTCGTGGCGCTCATGGAGCGCGGCGACCTGTTCGGCGAGATGGGGCTGTTCGACGGGCTGGGCCGGTCGGCCGAGGCCCGGGCGCTCGAGCAGTCGTCGGTCATCCGCCTCCCCTACGACGTGCTGCGGTCGATCCTGGAGGGCCGGCCCGAGCTCCTGTGGGCGGTCGTGCGGCTGCTGAGCCAGCGGATCCGGAGCACCGACGAGGCGCTGGCCGACTCGTTCTTCCTGGACGTGACCGGTCGGACCGCCAAGCACCTGCTCGAGATCGCCGGCGACGAGGACGAGTTCCAGCTGCCCATCACGCAGGAGGAGCTCGCCGGCCTGGTGGGCGCCTCGCGCGAGCGGGTCAACAAGGCCATCGCCAGCTTCCTCCGGCTCGGCTGGCTCGCGCACGACAACGGCACCTACCAGGTGCTGAACCGGCGCGAGCTCGAGATCCGCTCCCGCTGAGCGGCACCCTCGACGGTCAGAGGCCGTCGAGGAACGCCAGCGCCCGGTCCCACGCGTCGGCGGCGTCGTCCGGGCGGTGCGCCGGACGCGACGGGTCGTGGACGAACCCGTGGTCGGCGCCCTCGTAGCGCACGACCGTGACGCCGGCCTGCTCCAGCTCGGCCAGGTGCTCCGGCGGCGTCCAGTGGTCGACGGTGCCCACCACCGCCATCACCCGTGTCCCGGCCGAGGCCGCACGGGCCAGACAGTCGAGGGGCTGCTCCTGGCCGGGGCCCGACCAGTGCGCCGGGTGGTGCACCATGCCGTAGAAGCCGACCGCTGCGTCGAACCGGCCCGTGCCGGCAGCCTTGAGCGCGTACATCCCGCCCATGCAGAAGCCGACGACGCCCACCGCCGCCGCGCCCGTGGCGTCCGCCGCGGCGACCAGGTCACCCAGGAGCTGGGCGTCGGTCGTGCCGGCGATGGCGGCGCCACGCTCGGCCAGCCCGGCCTCGGGGTCCTCGGCGCCGGCCAGGGTCTGGCCGGGGAACGGCTCGACGGCAGCCACGCTCCAGCCGGTCCGGGCCGCCAGGGAGTGGCACAGCTCGGTGAACAGGGGCCGCAGGCCCCAGATGTCGGGGACGACGACCAGTCCGCGGTCGGCGCCGTGGGTGGCGGCCAGGTGGGCGGGCGTGCCCGACGGGAGGGTGAGGTCCATGGGGACAGGCTATGACGGCGCCAGCCGGCATGCCCCGGGGAGCACAGGCGATGACGGCGCCAGCCGGCATGCCCCGGGGAGCACAGGCGATGACGGCGCCAGCCGGCATGCCCCAGGGAGCACAGGCGATGACGGCGCCAGCCGGCATGCCCCAGGGAGCACAGGCCGGCGCAGGGTCACATGTACCGGTCGAGGATGCTCGTCTC
>CAIYXG010000317.1 GCA_903930035.1 uncultured Actinomycetes bacterium
GCTCGGCGTCGAGCCGGGCCTCGGCGTCGCGGCGCCGCGCCCGCTCCTGGTCGAGCTCCTCGTCGGCCACGGCCAGCCGCTGCGCCAGGCCGGCCTGCTCGTCGCGGGCCTCGGCCAGGGCGGCCTCCACCTGGGCGAGCCGCTCGGCCGCCCGGCGGCCGTCGGCCGTGTCGGCGTCGGCCTGGTCCAGCTCTTCCTGGGCGGCGAGGAGCCCGTCGAGCTCCTGCTCCCAGCCCTCGGGCCGGCGCAGGAACCACCACGCAGCGACCTCGGCCGCCTCGGTGCCGACCGTCGGTTCCTCGGGGTCGACCAGCTCCGCCACCCGGCCGCGGAACCCGTCGTCGCCGTCGACGGCGTCGAGGACCGCCCGCAGCACCCGGGCGTTCACCCGGTCGAACCGCAGGTAGGGGTGCAGGACCCGCGGCGGCACGGGGGCCGTGTGGTCCCGGGCGTCGCGGCGGGCGACGACGAACCCCGCCTCGAGGACGGGCTGGAGCAGCGCGACCTTGGCGTCGATCGCCCGGTACCCGTCAGTCGGCGGCGGCCGCGCCGGCCGTCTCGTCGGGCTCGAGCTCCACCACGGCGGCGCCGGGGCCGCACCAGCGGCACTCGACGGCCTCGACGTCCTCGCTCAGCACCTCGGTCTCCTCGACCTCGAGGTCGCCGCCCACCGAGTAGTGGTGGAAGGAGCGGGTCCGACGCGTCGTCGTCACGTCGAAGCGGGTCAGGTTGCCGCAGGCGGTGCAGCGGTAGCGGGTGGGAGCCGGCTCGGTCACGGCCGGATCGTACACCCGGCCCGCGGGTGCGGCCGGGGGTGCTTGACCGGCAACAGCCGGTCGGCCAGCATCGGCGCATGTCGAACACCCGTTCTGCGCAGCTCAGCTTCGACGACCTGGGCCAGCCGCTGGTGTCGACCACCTTCGTGGTCGTCGACCTCGAGACCACCGGGGGCTCGGCGGCGACCGACGCCATCACCGAGGTCGGGGCCGTCAAGGTCCGCGGCGGCGAGACCGTCGGCACCTTCGCCACGCTGGTCAACCCCGGCCGGGCCATCCCCCCGACCATCACGCTCCTGACGGGCATCACGGAGTCCATGGTGGCCAAGGCCCCGCGGATCGAGACCGTCCTGCCGTCGCTGCTCGAGTTCATCGGCGACGCGGTGGTGGTCGGCCACAACGTGCGGTTCGACGTCGGGTTCCTGCAGGCGGCGCTGCACCGGGCCGGCCACGCCCCGCTCACGGGCCCGACGGTCGACACCGTGGCGCTGGCGCGGCGGCTGGTCCGCGACCAGGTCCCCAACTGCAAGCTGGGCACGCTCGCCGAGCACCTGCGGCTCTCGCACACGCCCAACCACCGCGCGCTCGACGACGCCACCACCACCGCGGAGCTTCTGCACCTGCTGATCGACCGGGCGGGACGTCTGGGCGTGACCGGCCTGGACGACCTGCTCGCCCTGCCCAAGATGGCCGGCCACCCGCAGGCCGACAAGCTCCGGCTGACGGCGCGGCTCCCCCGCCGGCCCGGGGTCTACCTGTTCCGGACCGCGTCGGGCGACGTCCTCTACGTGGGCAAGGCCACCGACCTGCGCACGCGGGTGCGCTCGTACTTCTCCACCGACGACCGCAAGAAGGTCGGGCCGCTGCTGAGGCGGACCGAGCGGATCGACCACAAGGTCTGCTCGTCCGTGCTGGAGGCCGAGGTCCTGGAGGGCCGGCTGATCCGCCACCTGGACCCGCCCTACAACCAGGCCGGCACGCGCTGGCGGGCCTACCCCTACCTGCGGGTCCGGACCACCGGCCCGTCGTCCGGGCTGACCGTGACCCGTGACCTGCCCGACGACGGCCCCGAGGACGGCACCGTGCTGCTCGGCCCGTTCTCGTCCTCGAGCATGGTCCGCACCGCGGTCCAGGGCCTCGAGTCCGTGCTGCCGCTGCGCCGCCGCCCCAAGGGCGGCACGGTCACGGCCCCGTCGCCGGAAGTGGCGCGGGCCGCGGCGGCCACCGCCCTCGAGGCGCTCACGGCGCGGCCCGAGCTGGCGCTCGCGCCCCTGCAGCAGCGGATGGCCGACCTGGCCGGGCAGGAGCGGTTCGAGGACGCGGCCGGCGTGCGCGACCAGATGGTGGCGGTCACCGACCTGCTGCGGGCGACCCGGCGGCGCGAGCAGCTGCTCCGGGCCGACCGGCTGGTCCTGACCCTGCCGGACGGCGGACGGGCCGAGGTACGGCGCGGCGTGCTGTGGCGCACCTGGACGGTCGACGACGGCGGGCTGGTCGACGCCGCCAACGAGGTCGAGATGCGTCCCGGGCTGCCCGAGCCGGCCGGCACGCTCCCCCGCGAGCTGGCCGACGAGCTGGCGACCACCGCCGCCTGGCTGGACCGGCAC
>CAIYXG010000318.1 GCA_903930035.1 uncultured Actinomycetes bacterium
CCGGCGAACACCACCCGGTCCGCGTGGCCCAGCCGGGCGGCCTGGGCCGCGTGCGCGGACCGGGGGGGGCCGTCGCCCACCACCAGCAGGTGGGCGTCGGGGACCCGGCGCCGGACCTCGGCAAAGGCGTCGACCACCGTGTCCTGGCCCTTGCGCTCGACGAGCCGCGACACGCAGACGACCAGCGGGACCCCGTCCAGGCCGTGCCGCCGCCGCACCCCGCTGCCGTCCACGCCGGGGTGGAAGACCTGGGGGTCGACCGCCGGAGGCAGGAGCTGGTGGACCGGACCCGCACCGAAGGCAGGCTCGAGCAGGTCCTGGCACCAGTGCGACACGTAGGTGACCGCCGACGCCCGTGACCCCACGCCGCGCAGCGGCAGTCCTCCGCCCGGCACGCGGGCCGACGAGACCTCGAGGCCGTGGGTGAACGCCACGTACGGCACCCCGTGGCGGGCCCGGACGACCGGCCCCATGAGCCCGAGCGGGAACGCGGCGCCGAAGACCAGGACGTCGGGACGGTGCTCCTTGGCCAGGGACAGCACCCGGGCCGTCACCAGCGGCGTCGGGAGCATCGTGGGCGTGGCGGCACGCACCACCGTGTAGGGCCGCGCCGCGTCCCACTCGGCCGCACCGGTGTACGACGACGCGTAGACCACGACCTGGTCGCCGGCCGCCACCAGGCCGTCGACCAGCCGCTCGACGTAGTACTGGATGCCCCCGATCCGGGGCGGGTAGTCGTTGGTGACGACGAGCACCTTCATCTGCGCACGCCCCCTGTGTCCGTCACGGTCGCAGTGCCTGCGACCGGGTCGCCGTCCAGCACCACGCCGGCCGCGGCGAGCCGCGTCGGCACGGCGCGGGTCAGGAGGTCCTCGCAGCGCGGGGCGTCCCCGTGCCGGGCCGCCTCGTCGGACGCCCGGCCCAGCGCCAGCACCTCGGACAGCAGGTCGGCCGCCGCGCCGTCGAGGAGCGACAGGTCGTCGGAGACCACCGCCATCCCGCCCGAGACGCCCACTGCCAGGGCCCACGCCCGCACCTGCTCCTCGGTGAGCTCGGTCTCGGTGTGGCGCAGCATCAGGCAGTCGGGGTCGTTGAGCCACAGGCGCCGGTGCTGGAAGGACCGGGCCAGCGTGCTGCGCCACGCGTTGGCGGTCGCCGGGATGGTGCCCTCGTAGCCCGGGTAGGGCCAGAGGTCGGGGCGGGCCGCCCACCACGGCGCGACGTCGGGACCGATGCGCATGCCGTCCACCACGCCGATGCAGGCGCCCTGGGGGGCGCCGCACCCGAGCAGGAAGGTGTCGTCGCCCGCGCCGCGGCGAAGGGCGTCGTAGCCGGCCCGGACCCGCTGGGCGGGGGTGAGCGAGGGGTCGTGCCAGACACCGTCGAACCCGGGCGCGTAGGTGAAGTCGAGCTTCAGGTACGTGAACCCCGTGCCCACCAGCTCGCGGGCCAGCTGCTCGAGGTGGTCCTGGACCTCGGGGTGCGAGGTGTCGAGCGCGTGCACGAACCCGCCCCAGTGGTCGTTGTGCATGGCGATGAGCGGCTCGCCGCCGGGGAACCGGGCGACCCAGTCCGGGTGGTCGCGGGCCAGCTGGGAGTCGGGGGCCACCAGGAACGGGGCCAGCCACAGTCCCGCGCGCCGGCCCCGGGCGACCACCGACGCTGCGACCGCCCCGAGGCCCGACGGGAAGGAGTCGTTGGTCCGGGTCCAGTCCCCCACGGCGGCCTGGAACCCGTCGTCGAGCTGGAGCACGTCGATCGGCCAGTCCTCGGCGCGGGCGACGTCGGCGCGGAAGGACCGCTCCGACACGTGCTCGAAGTAGTGGTACCAGGAGCACCACCCCACCCGGTAGGGCGCCGTGGTGCGGGCGCCGTTGCGGCGGCCGCACTCCGCCGCCCAGCGGTCCAGCTCGGCCACCGGGTCCGCCGTGGGTCGGACCACCACCTGGTGCAGCGCACGGGCCTCGCCCGGTGCCAGCCGCACGTCGCCCAGGAACGCCTCGACCGACAGCTCCAGGCCGGTCGGCCCGCTCCCGACGCGGAACGTGGTGTCGTGGAGGTCGCCGCCCAGGGCTCCGAGCAGCACCGCGCCGTCGTCGTCGGCCACGACCGTCACCAGCTCGGAGCGCACGGCGGTGCCCGACGCCGGACGCTGGTCGGCGTGGTGCGACATCAGGAGCAGCTCGAGCGCGCCCTCCGACAGCGACGGGTCCTGCTCCCGGCCGGGCCATGCCGTGCCCGTGTGGCTCCACGACTGGTAGCCGTTGCGGAACATCCGGAGCTCGCCGCGGACCTCCCGCACCGAGTGCACGACCGCCACCGAGCGGACCGTCGCCGCCCCGGCACCGGCGTTGACCACGGTCCACGAGATCCCGTGGTCGTCGACGGCGGCCTCGACCTCGACCGCGTGGTGCGACGCGTCGACGGTCGTGCGGAGGCGGACCAGCTCCATGGGGACGGGCTCAGCCGAGCGTGCTGCGCAGGAACGACACGGTGTCGTCCCACGCCCGCTGCGCCTCGTCCGGCGAGAACACCTCTGGCCGCGCGTCGTTGAAGAACGCGTGGTCCACGCCGGGGTGGACCTCGAGCGCCACGTCCTTGCCGAGCGCCCGCAGGCGGGCCTCGAGGTCGCGGGCCATCTCGGGTCCGAAGAACCCGTCCAGCTCGGCGAAGTGGCCACGCACGGGGCAGTCCAGCGCCGACCAGTCCGGCTCCGCCGCCTCCCACGGGATCACGCCGTAGAACGGGACGCACGCGCCCACCCTGCCGGGCAGCTGGGTGGCGGCCAGGAGCGCGAGGCCGCCGCCCATGCAGAAGCCCACGACGCCGACCTTCGACGAGCTCACCGAGTCCTGGGCGAGCAGGAAGTCCACCGCGCCCGCCAGGTCCTTGCCGGCGCGGTCCAGGTTGAGCGTCATCATGAGCTTCCCGGCCTCGTCCGGCTCGGTCGTGGTGGTGCCGCCGAAGAGGTCCGGGGCCAGGGCCGAGAACCCGGCCGCGGCGAACCGGTCGACGACGTCCTTGATGTGGGGCACCAGCCCCCACCACTCCTGGATCACGACCACGCCGGGCCCGGCGCCGGTGGCGGACGGTGCGAAGTAGCCCTGCCCGGGCGCGCCGCCCACTGCGAACTCGACCATGTCACCCATGGCCCGCAACCTAGTGGGCGGCTCAGCCGGCGAGCCGGAACAGCTCGGGCGCCACCGGGCAGTCGGTGGCCTGCAGCCCCTCGGCCACGTCGACCACCCCGGAGGTGCCCGCCAGGCGGTCGCACCACGAGAGCGGGAGGACCTCCTCGGTCGCCGACAGCGGGTCGGCGCCCTGGGACCACCGGTCCACGAGCGCGTCGAACATCCGGGCCGGGAGCAGGCGGCCCGCGCCGCCGACCAGCCAGACGGGCGTGCCCGTCTGACGGGCCACGGCCGCCGCAGCGGCCGACCCCGCCGGCACCAGTGCCGACCCGGGGCCCACGGCCAGCGCGTCGAGCACGACCAGCTGCACGCCGGCAACGGCCGCGGCCACCCCGCGTGCCTCGGCCACGTCCACCTGGACCCCGGCGTGGGAGAGCTCGCGCTCGAGCTCGTACCCGTCGCCGTCCACGTCGACGGCCACGACGGCGACGTCACCACGGCGACGGAGCGCCGCGAGCCCCTGCGCCGGCCAGCCGATGACCGCCACGGCGGCCCCGTCGGGCAGCGCGCGGGCCAGGAGGCGGGCCGTGGGGTCCGACTCGACGGCCTCGACGGCGTCGCGGGCCTCCGCGAAGGGGTCGGGGGCCGTGAGCATCCGGGCACACAGCCACCACAGCGGGGCACAGGTGAGCTGGCGGTCCACGATGCGCCGGCACGCGGCGACCAGGCCCGGCGGGTCGTCGCGGAAGGCCGCGAGCGCGGCGGCGGACTCCCCCACCAGCAGGTCGGCGGGAGCGCCCTGGGAACGGGCCACGAACCGGAGGCGCTCGATGGGGTGCACGGGCCGAGCCTACGGCCCGGGGCGCACCGGGCGGGGCGGCGGGCAGGGTGACGGGCGGGGCGGCGGGCAGGGTGACGGGCGGGGCGGTAGGCGGGACGGTGGGCAGGGCATCAGGCAGGGCCCGCACCACCGGGACAGAGTTCTCCGCAGGTCAGGACGGCGCGCTACCTTTCCCGCCGTGGCAACTGTCTCTGCGGACCTCACCCTCCACCCGCTCGGCGGCGAGCCCCGGACGGCGGCCGAGCAGGTCAACCTGTTCCAGCTCGTGGTGGTGGCGATCGACCCCTACACGAACGAGAGCGCCTGGCTGCTCGAGACGGCCGGGCGGCTCCTGACCGAGTTCTCCGGCGCCGACTGCCGCGTGGCCTTCCTGGTCACCGCCCCCGAGGAGGACGCCCGCACGTTCCTCGGCCCGTGGGCCGACCGGGTCATGGTGTTCTGCGACCCCGAGCGCACGGCGGTGGAGGCGCTCGGGATCGAGCAGATCCCGTCGCTGGTCCACGTGGGCCACGACCTCACGGTCGTCGGCGCTGCGCAGGGCTGGGACCCGGACACCTGGCGCCCGGTGCTCGACAACCTCTCGGCGATGATGTCCTGGAGCCGGCCGGCGCTGCCCCGCCCCGGCGACCCCGGCGCGTTCGCCGGATCGCCGGCCAAGGGCTGAGCCTCCCGGGCGACGCCGGCACGGCCCACGGGCCGGCCGCCGCTAGTCCGCCGCGGAGGTCCGCCGGGGGTGGGCCTCGAAGAACCGCCAGGCCAGGTCGGTCGCGTCGACGGCCATGGTGGTGCGGCCCACCACGTCGTCGCCCAGGTTCGCGGCGAACTCGCTGCCCGGCCACGAGTGGCCGCCGCCCGCCACGACGTAGAGCTGCACGGCCGCGGCGCACCCGGGCCACTGCATGAGCTCGACGTCGGAGCCGACCTTGTTGGTCGTGGGCGCGGCACCCGCCGTGCACCGGTTGCGCCCGGCCCACGCCTGCGCGGCGTCGGGGACCGACATGTTGCGGCCGGCCGTGTCGGCCATCGCCGGGTCGACGCCGAGCGACCGCACCCCGTCCCCGAAGCCGCCCTCGTAGCGCACGTAGTCGTCGTCGGTCCCGTGCATGGCCATCACCGGCACGGGCGGGCCGTCGGGGCAGCCGTCGGGGAACTGGAGGCCGGCCACCATGACGGCGGCGGCGAACACGTCGGCGCGCTCGCACGCCAGGAGGGACGTCATGAAGGCGCCGTTGGACATCCCGCCGACGTAGACCCGGTTCAGGTCCACGCAGTCGGTCGCGGCGACCTGGTCCACCAGCGCCGTCAGGTACCCGACGTCGTCGGGGGCGGGACGGCCGAAGGAGTTCCAGAAGGGCACGTCCCCGCTGCCATGGGGGACCAGCGTCAGGAACCCCTTGGCGCGCCCGAGGTCCTCCATCTTCGTGAACTGCAGGTGCACGTCCGCACCCTCGGAGTAGCCGTGGAGGTCCATGACGAGCGGCAGGGGGCGCTGGCCGTCGGCCTGGGGCGGGACGGACAGGTAGGCCCACCGGCCGCCCTCGGACCGGGCGGTCAGGACCTTGGTGCGGCCTGCGGTGGCGGTGGTCACCGGCACCGTGGCCGCAGGCGTCCCGCAGCCGGGGCTCGGGGCGGCCCGCACGAGCGCGGCCGGCACGGTGGTGGAGGACCGCGGCGGGGCCGACGCGCCGTCCTCCGCGGCGCAGCCCGCCGCCACGAGCAGCAGGGCGAGGGCGACCACGGCCACCGGGGGCACCCGGCGACCGGCCCGCTCAGCGCGCCAGCCAGCCACCGTCCACCGCCAGCACCTGGCCGGTCACGTAGGTGGACGCGTCGCCCGCCAGGAACAGCAGGGCGCCGTCGAGCTCGTCGAGGTCGCCGGCGCGCCCCATGGGGGTGTTGCGCACGATGAACGCCTGGCCGGCCTCGTCGTCGAACATCTCGGCCTGGGTCATCTCGGTCGGGAACCAGCCGGGGGCGATGGCGTTGACCCGGACCCCCTTGCGGCCCCACTCGCAGCCCAGCTGGCGGGTCATGTTGACCACGGCGCCCTTGGACGTGCAGTAGGCGACCTCGGTCACGGGGCTGGAGGCCGCCAGGCCGTAGATCGAGGCCAGGTTCACGATGCTGCCGGCGCCGGCGGCGAGCATGTGGCGGCCGGCCAGCTGGCACAGGTGGAACAGGGCGACGACGTTCACGTCGAGCATCTCCTGCAGCCGGTCGAGCGTCTCGGTGGCCGCCGGCTCGGGCGTGCCGATGCC
>CAIYXG010000319.1 GCA_903930035.1 uncultured Actinomycetes bacterium
ACGCGCTCGCCGGCCGGTGGCGGCCGACCGCCTACTACGGGTCCATGCGCGACGGGTTCACCGACCTCTCGGGGCTCGGCCCCCGGGTCGGGGCCGCGGCGCGGACCGCCATCGCGGCCGAGCGCGACCGGCTGCGGGCGGGCACCGCCGACGTGTTCGCCGGACCCGTCGTGGACGACCGCGGTACCGAGCGGGTGCCGGCGGGCAGCACCCTCCCGGCCGCGGCGCGCCAGCAGATGGACTGGTACGTGGACGGCGTCACGCTCGCCGACCGCGTCCGGACGCCCTGAGCACGTGTCACACGGGGTTTCCGTCGACGGGCTGCGTCCGTACCATCGGTGCGAGGACGGACGAAAGGGGGCACGGACATGACGACCACGCTGCTGCAGCGCGTCCGCAACCGCTTCCAGCGCCCGGCCCCGACGCGCCCCGACGTCCCGGTCGCGGCCGGGCCCGCCGTCCACACGCCCACGCTCCTCGACCCGGCGCTCGACGAGATCCTCCGGACCCAGGGCTACGTGGTGGTCGAGCTGCTCGAGGCCGACGAGCTCGACGGCCTCCGCCGCCGCTTCCACGAGCTGCACCCTGCGCCGGCCTCGACCTGGGAGTCCGACTTCTACACGGGCGACACCGCGATGAAACGGGAGGTCCACCGGACCATCGGCGACGCGTTCGCCCCCGGCCTCGCCCGACGCTTTTGCGGCCACCGGAGCGTGCTGCACAACTTCGTCATCAACTGGCCCGGGCCCGACGGCGGCCTGGTCCTGCACCAGCACTCGAGCGTCGTCGACCCCGCCCGGGGAAGCTCGGTGGTCGTGTGGTGCGCGCTCAACGACGCCGTCGAGGCCAACGGCACGCTGCACGTCGTCCCCCGCTCGCACACGGTGCAGCTGGGCCCCCGCCCGGAGCGCACGACCAGCTGGCACGAGCCCTACACCGACGAGCTCCTCGAGGAGTTCCTGGTCCGCGTCGAGGTCCCGGCCGGCAGCGCCCTCGTCTTCGACAACCAGCTGCTCCACTGCTCGTTCCCCAACACCACGGACGAGCCCCGGATCACGGCCGCCGCCGTCGTGGTCCCCACCGACCTCGAGCCGCTGTTCTACGAGCGCGTCGACGGCACGACCGCCCGCGCCTACCGCCTCGACCCCGAGTTCTTCCTCACCCACGCGCCCGGCGACCTCGAGTGGGCGAGTCCCGAGGGGCTCGAGGTCGTCGCCGACGTGCCGTGGGCGCCGGTCGAGGTCGGGCGCGACCAGCTCGAGGCGCTCCGGCCCGCCACGGCCTGCCCCCACGGTCCGGCCGGCGCCGGGACCGCCACGCTGCCCGCCCTGCCCGCGGCCCAGGACGTGGTGCTCGAGGACCATCCGCCGGCGACCCTGCGCGACCCCGACCAGCAGGCCCACCTCGCCCAGTTCGGGTTCGCCGTCGTCGACGCCCTCGACGCCGACCTGCTCGCGCAGGTCCGGGCCGTCTACGACGAGCTGGGGGCGGCGCCCGACGACCCCCGCCGGGCCCTCAACTGGACCTTCCACTCGCAGTCGGCCGAGCACAAGCACGCCGTGAAGGACCGCCTCCTCGGGCTGCTCCAGCCCCGGCTCGACGAGCTCTTCGCCGACTACACGCCGTACCTGACCTCGTTCATCACCAAGTGGCCCGGCCCCGACAGCGGGTTTGCGCCCCACCAGGACCCCACGCTCGTCGACGAGCGCTCGTGGACGGGCGTCACGATCTGGATCCCGCTGCACGACACCGGCGTGGTCGACGGCCACGACAACGGCATGCTCCAGTTCGTGCCGGGCAGCCACCGGTTCGCCCGGACCGTCAGGGTCGCCGACGTCGACGACTGCCCGTTCACCGGCCACGAGGCGGCGATCGTCGAGCGCCACGGCGTGGCCGTCCCCACCACGGCCGGCGAGGGCCTGGTGTTCGACAACCGGGCCATCCACTTCTCCATGCCGAACACCACCGACGAGCCGCGCGTGGTGCTGGCCTTCGGCATGCGGCCCACGGCGTCGGCGGCCGTCCTGGCGCGCCGCACCCCGGACGGCGACGCCGCCGTCTACGAGCTGCCCGAGGACTTCTTCATCGACGTGCTGCCCGCCGCCCAGCACGAGTGGGTGCCGCCCGCGCCCCCCGTCGTGGTGGCCCGCCGGACCGAGGAGCACTGGTCGGCCGAGGAGTTCGACCGGATGTGCGGGGCCGTGCCCCGGCCGCCCCGCGGCCTGGCCGCCGACGAGCGTGCCGCCAGCACCTGGACCGACCCCGGTGCGTTCTGCGCCCTGTGCGGGGCCGAGGTCGAGATCGACGCCGAGGACCGCGCCCGGCGCAACAACGCCCAGCTCGTCTGCCCCGACTGCCGTGAGAGGATCCGGACATGACCGCGCTCCGCCCCGCACAGCCCCGGACCGACCGGCCGGTGCTGTGCGACCCTGCCCTCGACGAGCTGCTGCGGCGCGACGGGTTCGTCAAGTTCCCGCTCCTCGACGCGGCGACCGTCGAGCGGCTCCGGGCCGCCTACGGCGAGCTGCGGGGGTGGGAGGGCGAGGGCTTCCAGTCCGACCTGGTCCTGGACGACACCGAGTACCGCACCCGGGTCCAGGAGGTCCTGGGCCAGGCGCTCGACGACCTCACCAGCAACCGGTTCGACGGGTTCACGCCGTTCCTCCACAGCTACCTGGTGAAGTTCCCCGGCGACGACAGCGACCTCTACGTGCACGAGGACTGGATGTACGTCGACGAGCGCGCCGGCGACCGCACCTACGTCGCGTGGATCGCGCTCGACGACGTCACCGGCCACAACGGCCAGCTCCGGGTGCTGCGCGGCAGCCACCTCCTGGAGTCCGG
Organism: uncultured Actinomycetes bacterium; assembly: GCA_903930035.1. GTDB lineage: Bacteria > Actinomycetota > Acidimicrobiia > Acidimicrobiales > Microtrichaceae > CAJANQ01. The sequence continues at coordinate 2,845 of CAIYXG010000319.1, forward strand.
GATCCGCGGCACGGACCTGATCGCCCCGTGGCTCGCCCACACGCGCACCGTCGAGGACCGCCTGGTGGCGGTGCCGGCCGCCGCGGGCGAGTGCATCGTGTTCGACAACCGCCTGGTCCACGCGTCCTACCCCAACTACACGGACCGGCCGCGGGTGGCCGTGGCCGTCGGGCTGCGGCCGGCCGGCGTGCCGCTCACCTACTTCCGCCGCTCCGGCCCCGACGCCGCCGACCGCTACGAGGTCGACGAGTCGTTCTTCGTGACCACCACGCCCCAGGGCCTGATGGCGGCGGCGCCCGACCTGCCCGTCGTGGAGACCGTGCCCGTCGGGGCCGTCGAGCTCGACGCCGACCAGC
>CAIYXG010000320.1 GCA_903930035.1 uncultured Actinomycetes bacterium
CTCCTGGGCCTCATCGACCAGACCGCCGGGACCGAGTGGATGCCGGCGGCGCGGCACCGGCGGGACTGACGCCACCGACCTTCCGGGACCCGCGCCTGCCAGCTCCCGGACCGGCGCCCCCCGACCGTGGGCGGCGCGAGCCGCCGACCCGTGGCGGTGCGGGCTTCACTTTCCGGGGCAGGACCGTTACCTTGCCCGCAGGGCGCAACGGACAGGCGAACGAGGGGAACTCCAGTGCGATCGACGACCACGGGCGCACGACGCGCCGTCGCCGCCATCTCGGTGGTAGCCGCAGCAGCCGTCCTGGGCGCCTGCACGCCCGACCCGGGCGGCGCACCGGCGACCACGACGACGTCCACGACCACGACGTCGACCACCACCACCGTCCCGACCTACCAGGTCCCGCAGACCACCCTGCAGGCCGGCTCGGTCTCGGCCAGCATCCCGTCGGTCAGCGTCAGCTACCTGGGCTGCGGCGGCACCTACAACCCGCCGGGCATCACGCTGACCGGCCCGTCGGTGAACATCCCTGCCCAGACCCTCCAGGGCGGCGGCGTCGTGACCCTGCCGAACGTCTCGGCCACCTTGGCCGCCGCGTCGGTCAACCTGAGCAGCTTCCGCCTGAGCTGCGGCTTCCTGAGCTACTCGACCGGCGTGGTGCTGGAGTACGACGCGGTGACCGCCACGCCGTCGGCCACGGTGAACCTGGACAACGGCCAGGTCTCGATCGGCTCGACCACCCTGCGGGTCAACGGACGGCTCCGGTTCCCGGGCCTGGGTGGGCTGTCCATCAACCTGCCGGGCTTCAACGTCACCGTCCCGGGGTTCGGCGCCACCGTCCCGATCGGCTAGCCCGGGACGACCGCCCGGCCCACGGTGAAGTAGGTCCAGGGCTTGGGGCCCTTCATGTAGCGCCCTGACGACTCGGTGACCTCCATGCCGGCGGCCACCACCAGCGCCACCGGGTCGCGGGTCAGGTGGCACCCGCCGGCGAGCCGCCGCTCGAGCGGCTCGAGCCGGTGCTGCCACCGGCGCACCGGCTCGTCGGGGGCCAGCCCGTGCTCCAGGAAGCAGAAGCTGCCGCCCGGTCGCACCACACGCCGGACCTCGGCCAGCGCAGCCGCGACGTCCGGGACCGTGCACAGGGTGAAGGTGCACAGGGCCGAGTCCACCGAGTCGTCGTCGAGCGGCACCTGCTGGCCGTCCAGACCGACGTGGCGGACCGGGACGGCCGACGCAGCGATGCGGGCGCCGGCGCGCTCGCGCGCCAGCACCGACGGCTCCACCGCCAGGACCTCGGTCACCGCGTCCGGGTAGAGCCCGACGTTGAGCCCGGAGCCGAACCCCAGCTCGAGCACCGTGCCGGACAGCCCCTCGGTCGCCCGGCGCCGCCACCGTTCCATCCTCGCCCCGCCGCAGGTCAGCTCGACCGCCCTCGGCAGGACCCGCTCCTCGTACCAGCCCATCTGCCCCGTCCCCTGCGCCCTCGGCTACTGCTGGGTCATGAGCCGGGTCATCTCGGCCGCCGGGTCGAACGACACCTCGCCCGACAGGTCGAGCACCACCCGGTGCAGCGTGCCGGTGAACGCGAAGGGCGACAGGAACCGGCCGGGGTCCACGCTGTCGTACGCCGCGTACCCGCAGCTGAGGCCGGTCGTGGCGTAGAGGTTGGGCACCGTCCACGGCAGCTCCCCCTCGCCCACCACGTCGTCGTCGACCAGCAGCCGGACCAGTGCGTGGCTCCCCTTGCCCTTCAGGAAGTCGGGGCCGCCGGTGACGGCGACCTCGGCCCGGAGCCGGTGCTCGCCGACGGGCACCGGCACGGTGGAGCTCACCGTGAACCGGTCCAGCGACAAAAAGTTGTGGACGTAGTGCAGGTGGCCGCCCTCGACCACCAGGCAGTACCCGCCGTGCCGGCTGCCGTGGGTGAGCAGCACCCCCTCGGCCCCGCCCTCCGGCACGACCACCTCGGCGGTGATGGAGTGGGTCCGGTTGTAGGTGCGCGGTGCCGCGGCGAACGGGATGGGCGCACCGCCGGGGAAGAACTCGTAGACCTTGCGGCTCGACAGGGCAGAGGGCCGGCGGGCCAGGAGGCGGTCCAGGCTGGCCGTGGCGATGGGCAGGACGCCGTAGCGCTCGGCCTCGGACCACCACAGCGCCTTCATGAGCGCCAGCTGCTCCGGGTGCTCGGCGGCGACGTCGTGCACCTCGGCGGCGTCCTCGGCCACGTGGTAGAGCTCCCAGTCCTCGGCCTCCAGACGGTCGAGGATCGCCTCGGTGAGCGGCGTCCCGAAGGGGTGCCCGCGCTCGGCGCCCTCGGCCAGGCTCGGGCCCGGGTAGGGGCAGACGGCCTTCCAGCCCTCGTGGTAGATGGACCGGTGGCCGAACATCTCGAAGTACTGGGTGGGGTGCACCTCGGGCGACGCCGGGTCGGCGAGCGCGGCGGCCAGGGACACCCCGTGGACCTCCGACTGGGCGACCCCGCGGATGGCGGCCGGCGCCGGGACCCCGAGCAGCTCGAGCAGCGTGGGCAGCACGTCGATGGCGTGGCAGTAGTGGTCCCGGACCTCGCCGCGGGCGGCCAGTCCTGCGGGCCACGACACCACGAGCGGGTCGGTGACGCCACCGCGGTAGGTCTCGCGCTTCCAGCGGCGGAACGGGGTGTCGCCGGCCCAGGTCCAGCCCCACGAGTAGTGGTTGAAGGTGTCCTCGCTCCCCCACTGGTCGAACACCTCGAGGTTGTCCTCGAGCGTCTCGGGGGTCATGTTGAAGAACAGCCCCTCGTTGCGCGTGCCGTGCTCCCCGCCCTCGGCGCTGGCCCCGTTGTCGGAGCACACCACCACCACCGTGTTGTCGAGCTCGCCGATGGTCTCCAGGAAGTCGAGCACCCGGCCGACGTGGTGGTCGGTCTGGGTCAGGAACCCTGCGTAGACCTCCATCTGGCGGGCGTACATGCGCTGCGCCTCCGGGGTGAGGGAGTCCCACGCCTCGACGTCGGGGTCGCGCTCGGAGAGCTCCGTGCCCTGCGGCAGCAGCCCGAGGGCCTGCTGCCGTGCAAAGACCTCGGTGCGGTAGGCGTCCCAGCCGGCGTCGAACCGGCCGCGGTACGGCTCGACCCACTCCGGCTCCACCTGGTGCGGGGCATGGCCGGCGCCGGTGGCGTAGTAGAGGAAGAACGGCTTCTCGGGGTGGGCGGCGTGGGCGTCCTTCACGAACTGGATCGCGTGGTCGGCCAGGTCGGCGTTCAGGTGGTAGCCGTCGGCGGGCTGCGAGGGCTGCGGGACCCAGTGGTTGTCGTGGACCAGGTCAGGGTGGAACTGGTCGGTGTCGCCGCCCATGAACCCGTAGAAGCGCTCGAAGCCACGTCCGAGCGGCCACCGGTCGTAGGGGCCGGCCGCCGTGGTGTCGGCCGCCGGGGTCAGGTGCCACTTGCCCACGGCGAAGGTGTTCCAGCCGGCGCGGACCAGGATCTCGGAGAGGAACCCGTGCTCGAACCCCATGACCCCGTTCATGGACGGGTAGCCGAGCGCCAGCTCCGTGATGGCGCCCAGTCCCAGCGCGTGGTGGTTGCGGCCGGTCAGCAGGCAGCCCCGGGTGGGCGAGCAGAGCGCGGTGGTGTGGAAGTTGGCGAACTTCACGCCGCGGGCGGCGACGCGGTCGAAGTTGGGGGTCTCGCAGAGCCCGCCGTAGGTGGAGAGCTGGCCGTAGCCGACGTCGTCCAGGACGACCATCAGGACGTTCGGGGCGCCGGCGGCCGCCGTGGGCCGCGACGGCCAGGCCTCGGTGGAGGACTCGACGGTCCGGCCGACCGTGCCGGGGAAGGGCTGCCCCGGCTCGTACATCGTGAACTGCTGTGCCATGCGGGCACGCTACGCGGTGCGAGGACGGCCTGCGACCGGTCGCGCTCCGGCCGGGGAGCGCGGGCGGACCGGCGGGTCAGTCCAGAAAGTCGGGGACGACGATCCCAGGGCCGTGCGTCCTCAGGAGCCGCCGCACCTCGGTCCCGTCGATGACCTCGCTCGACTCCACGACCCCCCGCCAGGAGGTCCGGACGAACTTGCCGTCGACGTAGCGGACGGTCCACCCCTCGTCGGAGGTCTGACCGCCGTGCAGGTGGGCGCGGCCCTCGAGCAGCGCGACCGCCACGGCGTCGGGGTCGGCGCGGTCCAGGAACGGTACGGACCGCTCGACCTCCGGCGGGGCGGTCTCGGGACCGACCACGGTCACGTTGCGGGCCACGGGCGGCTCGACCGTGGCGGCGGGGTGGACCGGCTTGGCGAGCGGTGCGGCGCCGCGGGCGGCAAGGAGCGCGACGGTCCCGCACCCGAGCAGGAGCAGCCCGAGCACCACGCCCGCGACCGGGTCGCCCAACGACCCGGACTCCTCGGCGGGACGGTTGTTGGCCGGGTTGGCCTGCTCGTAGAGCACGTCGAGCGAGTCGCCGACCTCGGTGGCGTCCCACCGGTCCTTGGAGATGCCGACCGCCAGGTCGGTGCGGCCGGTGGCGTCGCCGGCGGTGTAGGTGGCCCCGTCGACCTCGAAGCGGTAGCGGATCCCGTAGGTGGGTACGGCGACGCCCCGCACCACCCGGGTCGACATCGTCTTGTCGGTCACGAACCCCGGGGCCCGGGTACCGCCCCGGCGCCCGAGCGTGTCGGCCACCTCGCGGCCGGCCAGCGTCGCGATGGCCAGGCCCGCGACGACGAGCACCACCCCTGCGACGACGACCACGACCTTCCGGTTCACCGGAACGACGATAGGAACCTCACCTGCGGTTCCCTCGCCTCTCGCCCGCGCAGTTTCGTGACATTTTCCGCACCGCGGCGTCACATTCCGGCGACGTGCCGGGGCCCGGCGAGGACGGGTCGGGACGGGTGCCGGTCAGGCAGGCGCGACCGGCCGGTCCCCGGGACGGGGGTCGACCAACGGGCACCGGGTCCCGGTGTAGATGGTCGGCATGCACCGGTTGCAGTGGATGCAGCCCGACGGCACCGTCGAGCCCTCCTCCCACTTCCGGACCAGGTCGGGGTCGTGCAGGAGGGCGCGGCCCATGGCGACGAACTCGAACCCCGCGTCGATCCCCCGCTGGGCGGTGTCCAGCCGGCTGACGCCGCCCAGGAGCACGAGCGGCAGGTTCAGGGCGGCGCGGAACTCCGACGCCATGGAGAGGAAGTAGGCCTCCTCGTAGGGGTAGGTCTTGAGGAACTTGGAGCCGACCAGCCGGAACCCGCCGCGCAGGTACCAGGGCAGGGTCGCACGGAACTCGGCGACCGGCGCGGCCCCCTTGAACAGGTACATCGGGTTGGCCAGCGACGACCCGCCCGTGAGCTCGATGGCGTCGAGCGCGCCGTCGTCCTGGAGCCACCGGGCCACCTGGAGGCTCTCCTCGGGCCGGAGCCCGCCGCGCACACCGTCCGACATGTTGAGCTTGGCGGTCACGGCGACGTCACGGCCGACCGACTCCCGCACCGCCTGCACGACCTCGCGCGCAAAGCGGGCGCGGTGCTCCAGCGGCCCGCCGTAGTCGTCGGTGCGACGGTTCAGCAACGGGCTCAGGAAGGCGCTCAGGAGGTAGTTGTGGCCCAGGTGCAGCTCGACCGAGTCGAACCCGGCCGCCACCGCCGCCTGCGCACCGCGCCGGTAGTCGTCGGTGATGCGGGCGATGTCGGCCGCGCTCGCAGCACGCGTGCGCCGCATGCCGAGCGGGTTGAACATGCGGCCGGCCGAGTAGGCGGGCACCTTGTTGGACGCCGCGTTGGCCACCGGGCCGGCGTGGCCCACCTGTGCGGCGGCCAGCGCGCCGTGCTCGTGGACGGCGTCGGTCAGGCGCCGGAGGCCGGGCACGGCGTCCGGGCCGAGCACCACGCAGCCGTCGTCGGTACGGCCGTCGGGGGCGACGGCCAGGTAGGCGACCGTGGTCATCGCCACCCCGCCGGCGGCCATGCGCCGGTGGAACTCGACCAGCTCGTCGGTCACCACCCCGCCCGGCGAGCGGCCCTCGAAGGTGGCCGCCTTGACGATGCGGTTGCGCAGGGTGAGCGGGCCCAGCGGGGCCGGCTCGAAGACCGTGGCCACGGCCTACAGCTCCTGCTCGTCGTCGTCGTCGACGTCGAAGCGCTTGAGGATCTCTGGCGCGATGGTCGCCGCCGCCGGGGTCTCGATGTCCTTCCACTCTGCGACGACCCGGATGGTGAGCACCATGACCACGTCGGCGAACGTCGCAAGGTTGGTGTGGACCTTGAACTTCTCCGTGAGCACCACGTAGAAGATCACGCCGACCAGCGACGCCAACGCGTTGGGCTTGCCCGGCTGCAGGATCGAGGGCCGGCGCATCAGCAGCAGGTCGGCCAGGATGCCGCCGGCGACCGAGACGATCGACCCCAGCACCACCGCCACGAACGGGCTGAGGCCCACGAGCAGCGCCTTCTCCGCGCCGACGGCACCGAACAGGCCGAGCACGAGCGCGTCGGCCAGGAAGAGCAGGTACTCGAGCCGCTTGACCCAGACGTGGAGCAGGATGACGGCGAGGGCGCACACAATGACCGTGACGGTGAACCACGGGGTCCGCAGCGCGTCGGGCGGGATGGAGCCGGTCAGCACGTCGCGGACCACGCCGCCGCCGAAGCCCAGGCAGGCCGCGATCACCATGACCCCGACGATGTCGAAGCCCTTCTCGTTGACGACCTTGAGCGCGCCCTCGGTGGCACCCACGCCGGTCGCGATCACCGACAGCGTGAAGTCGGTGAGCGCGGTGTTGGCCTCGGGCGGCGGCGGGTTGGCCACCATCGTGTGGGCCAGCAGCGAGAACCCCACTGGACTACATGCCCTCCATCGGCGCCATCGTCGTGGAGGTGGCGTCCGAGGGGTCGGGCCTGCCGTCCTCGGTGACGTCCACGATCGCCATCATGCCGTTGTCCTCGTGGGCGAGGATGTGGCAGTGGAAGACGAACTTCCCGGTGTAGTCGGCGAACCGCTGGCGGATCACCACCTCGCCCTTGGCCGGGAGCCGGACGATGTCCTGCAGGCTCACCGCGCTGTAGGGCTGGCCGTTCACTGACATCACCTGGTAGTCGTTCACGTGGATGTGGAACGGGTGGTCCTCGCCGGTGACGTTCTTGATCGTCCACTCCTCCACGGTGCCGAGCTTGGGCGTGTACATGGTCTTGCCGTTGAACTGCTCACCGTTGATGAAGAACTTCCCGGCCTTGTTGTCCTCGCTGAAGACGACCGTCCGCCGCTCGGCCACCTCGGCGGCCCCCAGGTCGGGCATCGCACCCATGGTGGTGGGCTGTGTGGGCGTGACGACCGGCTCGCCGGCCACGTTGACGGTCATGAGGACCTGTTCGCCGTAGACGTCGCCCTCGGGCCCCTGGTTGAACGTCAGCGTGCGCAGCTTGTACGAGCCCTCCTCCGGCCACGTCACGAGCACGTCGTAGCGCTTGCCCGGGGGCAGCAGCAGGGTCTTGCGCTGGACGACCTTGCCGACCGGGTTGGCGTCCTCGGCCAGCACGCTGAACTTCGTGCCGCCCATCTCCAGCCGGTACCAGATGTCGGCGCTGAAGTTGCCCAGCCGCAGCAGCTGGGTCTGGCCGGGCTGCGAGGTCAGGACCGGGTTCACCATCCCGTTCACCATGCGCGTGGTCGGCGCGTTGGAGTCGATGTTCTTGGTGACGATCGCGTTGTCCTTGTCGAGCTGGTAGTCGTGCAGCGCGACCAGGTGCTCCTTCAGCCCGGTCTGGAGGTCGGCCGGGAGCCGCTCGCTCAGACCGTTGACCACGATCGTGCCGAACAGGCCGGCCATGACCTGCGCCTCGGTGAGGCCGTGCAGGTGCGCGTGGTACCAGTAGGTGCCGGCGGCAAGGTCCTTGGGGGTCTCCACCAGGATCGGGCTGTCCGACGACGGCTGCATGACCCGCAGCACGTTGTCCGAGATGCCGATGGGCGAGACGTGGAACCCGTGCTCGTGCAGGTTGGTCGGCTGCGACAGGTTGTTGATCAGGTTGATCTTGAGCGTGTCACCGGGCGTGAGGAGCAGCGTGGGGCCCATGAAGCTGCCGGTGAAGGACATGCCCTTGACCTTGACCCCGCCGACCTCGTACTCGCCCTCCTTGACGTCGAAGGTGACCTCGAGGACGCCGTTTTCGCTCTGGAGGACCGGCGGCTCGGTGAGCGGGAGCCCCTGGACGGTCGGGAACGTGGCCGGGACGGCGTCGCCGCCCTCCGGCGTGGTGGAGATGGGCTGCACCTCCGGGGCCGTGGTGGTGGTGCTCCCACCGTCGGACTTGTCGCCACAGGCGACGGTGCCGCCCACGAGCGCGACGGCAGCAAGGGCAAGGGCCAGCTTCTTCATGTGCAACATCCCCAAGAGTTGTCGTCCTGATCCCGGACGGTCCGACCGTAGCCTCCCGCCCACTCGGTAGTGTGACAGCCATGGCCTCCCGGGGGAACGACGACGCCACCGTCGTCTCGTCACAGCCGCAGATCCTGACGGCACCGGCGGCCACTGCGGTGGCCGGGCTGCTCTTCTTCGGCCTCTACGTCGCCGCCTCGGTGCTGATCCACGCCGGGTTCAGCGCCTCGCCCGTCCAGACCCTGACCACCAGGGGGCTGGCCGACGTCAACCCCGGTCCGGTCCGGGCCGGCCTCTACCTGATGCCCTTCATGGTCATCACCTTCCTGTGGTTCATCGGCGTCGCCCGGGCGCAGTTCGGCCGCCACGAGGACCAGCTCTTCACCACGGTCTTCCTCGGCACCGGGTTCCTCTCCATGGCGATGGTCCTGGTCGGCGCCGGGCTGGCGACCGCCGCAGCGGCCAAGGGCAGCGGCATCGGGCAGCTGGACCCGGCCACCCGGTCGCTGCTCGCCCGCACGGTCTGGGTCTTCTGGTACGTCCTGGCACCCAAGCTGGGCGGCTGCTTCATCCTGGTGACGACCAGCCTGCTCTACCGCGTGAAGTTCCTGCCCAAGTGGCTGACCGTCGTCAGCGTGGTCGTGGGGTACGCCACGCTGCTCGCGGTGACCCGGTTCACCTGGTCGCTCTACGCGCTCCCCTGCTGGGTCGCCGTCATCAGCATCCTGGTGCTGCTCCGCGAGTACGGCCCGTCGGGCCGCCGCGCCGCGGCCGCCTGAGTCAGCGCCAGCCGACCGACTTCAGCAGCTTCAGGGACCTCGTCAGCATCTCGGCGAACCCCTTGTCGCCGAGCGACTCGAACGGCGGCGCCAGGTTCATGAACCGCTGGTAGGCGACCGTCTGCGACTCGGTGTACTTGAGCAGGCCGTGGTCGCCGTGGCGGCGGCCCATGCCGGAGTCGCCCATGCCGCCCATCGGGGCGTCGATGCTGCCCCACGCCGCGGCGAAGGCCTCGTTCACGTTGACCGTGCCGGCCCGCACCCGGCCGCCCACCTCCCGGCCACGGCGGCCCGAGCGGCTCCACACGCTGGCGTTGAGGCCGTAGCGGCTGTCGTTGGCCAGCTCGACGGCCTCGTCGTCCGTCGCGAACGTGTAGACGGACACGACCGGGCCGAAGGTCTCCTCGCGGTAGCACTCGGCGCCGGCGCCGACACCGGTCAGCACGGTCGGCTCGTAGAAGAACGGACCCAGGTCGGGACGGGCCCGTCCGCCGGCCAGGACGGTGGCACCGTGGGCCACGGCGTCGGCGACGTGGCGCTCGGTCACCTCGACCTGCTCCTTGGAGGTCAGCGAGCCCATCTGCATGTCGAAGTCGTAGCTGGGGCCCAGCTGCAGGTCGTCCAGCCGGGCCAGGAACTTCGCCATGAAGGCGTCGTGGACCTGCTCGGCGACGTACAGGCGCTCGACGGAGATGCAGAGCTGGCCGCTCGAGGAGAAGCAGGCGCGCACGGCACCCTCGGCGGCACGGTCCAGGTCGGCGTCGTCGAGCACCACCAGCGCGTTCTTGCCGCCCAGCTCGAGCGAGCAGTCGATCAGCCGGCGGCCGGACTCCGCCGCGATGTGCCGTCCGGACTCGGTCGACCCCGTGAACATCATGAAGTCGGCGATGTCGAGCATGGCGGGGCCGATCGCCGAGCCCCGGCCCAGCACGACCTGCCACAGGTCCTCGGGCACGCCGGCCCGCCGGGCCAGCTCCAGCCCCATGAGGGCGGTGAGCGCCGTCTGGTTGTCGGCCTTCTGGACCACGGCATTGCCGGCCAGGAGCGCCGGGATGGTGTCGCCCACCGCCAGGCTGAACGGGTAGTTCCACGGCGAGATGACGCTCACGAGCCCCTTGGGGTGGTGGAGCTCCTTGACCGAGGTCAGGCCCGGGACCATGCCGGCGCGCGACGAGCCCGACAGCAGCTTGGGCGCCGTGCGGGCGTAGTAGCGGCAGGTGATGGCGATGTCCGCGACCTCCAGGAACGCGTCGCGCCGCGACTTGCCGTTCTCGGCCTGGATGACGTCCATGATCTGCTCGCGGGCGTCGAGCACCAGGTCGTGCAGCCGCAGGAACACCTGGGCCCGCTCCTTCGCGGGGACCCGGGCCCACTTCTTCTGGGCGGCGCGGGCGCGCTCGGCGGCGGCCAGCACCTCCTCCGGCGTGCACTGCGGCAGCTCGGCGAGCGGCTCCCCGCTGAACGGCGCGTACATGGTCACCGACGGCGAGGCGCCCGAGCTGACGACCTGGGCGGTGAGCCGGGCCCGGACCTCGGGGGTCAGGCTGGCCGGCAGGCCCAGGTAGGTGGTCGGGTCGGCCGGCAGGTCGGCGTCGGACTGGATCGGCTCGTCGGTGGTCGTCATGGTGCGGGCTCCCCTCGCCGCGCCCTCGGGCGCTGGTCCCGGCCGCCTCGGCCCGGACCCCGAAACCCTAGTGAGCCGGCTCGGCCCGGTCACCTGCCGTCGAGCACCGACCGGATCGAGCTGGCCACGGCGGCGTCGGCGGCCTGCAGAGCGGCCCGCTCGTCGTCGGCCAGGTCCACCGGGACCGTCGAGAGCCAGCCGTTGGGCCCGAGCACCACGGGCACGGCCAGCGGGGCGGTGAGCCCGCCCCAGCGGTCGGGGTCCGCCACCTGGGCGGGGACGGCCTGCCACCGGCACTCCACCACCGCCGCCACCAGGTCCGCCGCCGCGTGCGCAGTGACCGCCTCGGTGGTCCGCCCCGAGGTGAAGCTGGTGAAGAACGGCTTGACCGCCACCCGCAGGTCGGCCGGCAGCCCCTGCGTGCGGTCGTAGGCGTCCTGGACCCGGCCCTCTCGGATCAGGTCGACCACCTCGGTGCGGGCCGCGACGATCTCCGCCGGCAGGTCGGCCAACGACCGGCCGCGCCGGACCTGGGCCACCTTGGCCTCGACCTCGTGCCGCGTGAGCCCGTGGACCCGGACCATGCTCCACGCGGGCACTGCGTGGTCCCCGTGCTGGCCGAGCATGGCGGCGCTCACGGCGCGACGGCCGACCCCCAGCTCCACGGCGAGCTCGTGGCGGAACCGCAGCGTGTCGGACCACCCGGCGGCGCCCAGCACCTGGTGCGGGGGCAGGTGCTGAGCGAACACGTGGACGCCCAGCTCGACCGGGTTGGACTGCACCACCACGACCGGCGGGCGCTCCCAGGCCGCAAAGGTACGGGCGTACTCCTCGAACATGACGGCGTTCCGGCGGCCCAGCTCGGCCCGGTCGACCGTCTGGTTCGGGTCCAGGGAGACCGTGGCACCGGCCAGCACCACGACGATGTCGGCCCGGACCTGCTCAGGGTCGACGACCAGCTCGAGGGTGGGCGCCCAGTCGCCGAACGCGTCCTCCAGGTCCGCCCGCAGGCCCCACAGCTCGGTCTCGCTCGCGCCTCCACGGTGGCCGACCAGCTGGAGGGTCGACGACTCCGGCACCACGCGCCGGTCCAGGAGCTGGCCGGCCAGCTGGCGTCCGCACGCACCTGCGGCCCCGATGATAGCGACGTCCATGCCGACCTCCTTCGGCTGCGGAGGCTACCCGTGGACCTGGCGGCGCCGGACGAGGGCGGCCGGTAGCGTCGCGGGGCGACGGCCTGCGGGCCACGAACGACCAGGAGGCCCACGTGGCTCGTGTCAGCACCTACCTCAACTTCGCCGGGGAGACGCTCGCGGCGTTCGAGTTCTACGCCTCGGTGTTCGGCAACGAGTTCGTCGACCCGCCGCAGTTCATGCGCGACGTGCCGTTCGACGACCACATGCCCGCGCTCACCGAGGCCGAGCAGGGCATGGTCATGCACGTCGAGCTGCCGATCCTGGCCGGGCACGTGCTGATGGGGACCGACATGCTCGAGTCGCTGGGCCACCGGC
>CAIYXG010000321.1 GCA_903930035.1 uncultured Actinomycetes bacterium
AGCTCGTGGAGGCACTCGAAGTAGGCGATCTCGGGCGGGTAGCCGGCCTCGGTGAGGGTCTCGAACCCGGCCTGCACGAGCGCCGAGAGGCCACCGCACAGGACGACCTGCTCGCCGAACAGGTCGGTCTCGGTCTCCTCGGCGAACGTGGTCTCGATCACGCCCGCCCGGGTGCCGCCGATGGCGTCGGCGTACGACAGGGCCAGCGCCTTGGCGTTGCCCGAGGCGTCCTGCTCGACCGCGATGAGGGCCGGCACGCCGCCGCCCTCGGTGTAGGTACGGCGCACCAGGTGGCCGGGGCCCTTGGGGGCGACCATGGCGACGTCGACGCCCTCGGGGGCGGTGACGTAGCCGAACCGCACGTTGAACCCGTGGGCGAAGAAGATGGCGTCGCCGTCCGAGAGGTGCGGCGCGACCAGGTTGTTGTAGGCGTCGGCGATCTCGGTGTCGGGCAGGAGGAACATGATCAGGTCGGCCTCCTCGGCCGCCGTCGCGATGTCCACCACCCGCAGACCGGCCTCCTCGGCCTTGGCCCGGGAGGACGACCCTTCCCGCAGGCCGACGCGCACGTCGACGCCCGACTCCTTCAGGTTCAGGGCGTGGGCGTGGCCCTGCGACCCGTAGCCGAGGACGGCCACCTTGCGACCCGCGATGATCGACGGGTCGGCATCCTGCTCGTAATAGACGTTCGCCATGGAGCAGGTTCTAGCCGTTAGGACAGCGAGTGCTCCAACTTGGGCAGGGCGACGCGGCCGGTCCGCTGGAGCTCCATGATCCCGTAGGGACGGAGCATCTCCTCCAGGTCGTCCAGGCGGGCCGGGGCGTCGTCGAGCGACACCATGAGCTCGTCCGGGCCGATGTCGAGCACGTCGCCGCCGAAGACGCCCACCAGCTCGATGAGCTGGCTGCGGACGTCGGCACCGGCCCGGACCGTGAGGATCATGAGCTCGCGCTCGACCGAGTCGCGCGGGTCCAGCTCGGAGATCTTGATGACGTTCACCAGCTTGTTGAGCTGCTTGGTGACCTGCTCGAGCGGCGCGGTCTCCACGTCGACCACCACGGTGATCCGGCTGAAGCGCTCGTCGTCGGTCGGTGCCACGGCGAGCGAGAAGATGTTGTAGCCGCGCCGGGCGAACAGGCTGGCCACGCGGGCCAGCACGCCGGCCTTGTTCTCCACCAGGACCGACAGCACGTGGTGGCGGGGCGCCGGGGCGGGGGCGGGCACGCTCATCGCTGGGGCTCCTGCTGGGACGGGTCCACGACGATCTCGTCGTTGGACAGGCCCGACGGGACCATCGGGAACACCTTCTCCGACGAGTCCGTGCGGAACTCGAGCACCACCGGGCGGTCGTCGATCTCGTTGGCCTTGTCGATGGCCGGGCCGACCTCCTCGGGCGACTCGACGCGCAGCGCCACGCAGCCCATCGCCTCGGCCCACTTCACGTAGTCCGGGAGGTCGGGCGACAGGTAGACCTCGGAGTAGCGCTCCTCGTAGAACATCTCCTGCCACTGGCGGACCATGCCCAGGTAGGCGTTGTTGAGGATGGCGATCTTGACCGGGATGCGCTCGGTGGCGGCCGTGACCATCTCCTGCGCCGTCATCTGGAAGCAGCCGTCGCCGTCCACGGCCCACACGGTGCGGTCCGGACGGCCGACCTTGGCGCCGATCGCGGCCGGCACCGAGAACCCCATGGTGCCGAGGCCGCCGGAGTTCACCCAGGTGTAGGGGTGGTTGAACCGCCAGTACTGGCTGGTCCACATCTGGTGCTGGCCCACGCCCGAGGCCACGATCGTGTCCTCGGGGGACCGCTCGCGCAGCTGCTCGAGCACGAACTGCGGCTTGAGCAGCTCGCCGGGCTCGGACTGCTGGTAGGTCAGCGGGTACTTCTCCTGCCAGCCCGAGAGCTGGGAGTGCCACGGGGTCAGGTCGGGGCCGACGCCGGGGGTGCCGGCACCCTTCTCCTTGAGGACCTTGACGAGCTCCTCGATCACCAGGCGGCAGTCGCCCACGATCGGGACGTCGGGCCGACGGACCTTGCCCAGCTCGGCGGGGTCGATGTCGACGTGGATGATCTTGGCGTCGGGGGCGAACCCGTCGGCCTTGCCGACCACCCGGTCGTCGAAGCGGCTGCCGAGCGCCACCAGCAGGTCGGCGCGCTGCATGGCCGTGACGGCGGTGTAGTTGCCGTGCATGCCCGGCATGCCCAGGCACAGCTCGTGGTCGTCGGGGAACGCGCCCCGGGCCATGAGGGTGGTCACGACCGGGAGCCCCATGAGCTCGGCGAGCTCCCGGAGCGCCTCGGCGGCGCGGGCCTTGAGGATGCCGCCGCCCACGTAGAGCACCGGCCGGCGGGCCGTGAGCAGCATGTCGGCGGCCTCGCGCACCTTCTTGGGGTGGCCCTTCAGCGTGGGCCGGTAGCCGGGCAGGCTGGCGGCGACCTCGTCGTCGGTCG
>CAIYXG010000322.1 GCA_903930035.1 uncultured Actinomycetes bacterium
CTGCAGTTCACCAACTGGCAGTGGCTCTCGCTCACGCTGGCCTCGCCCGTGGCGGTCTGGGGCGCCTGGCCGTTCCACGTCGCCGCCTGGAGGAACGCCCGCCACCGGACGACCACCATGGACACGCTGGTCTCCGTGGGCGTACTGGCCGCCTACGCCTTCTCGCTCGTGGCGCTGTTCTTCGGGACTGCGGGCGACCCGGCCGCCGCCGGGATGGCCGGGATGGCGGGGATGGGCAGCTCGCTGTTCGACGCGTCGGAGGGCGGCCTGAGCCACACCTACCTGGAGGTGGCGGCCGCCGTCCCCACGGTGATCCTGCTCGGCCGGTACTTCGAGTTGCGTACCCGCCGCCGCACCGGCGCGGCCGTGACGGCGCTGCTCTCCCTGGGGGCCAAGGAGGTCGCGCGGCTCGACCCCGACGGCACCGAGCGCCGCGTCCCCGTGGAGGACCTGCGGGTGGGGGACGCCTTCGTGGTGCGCCCCGGCGAGCGCATCGCCACCGACGGCGTGGTCCTCGAGGGCACCTCTGCGGTGGACACGTCGCTGCTCACGGGCGAGTCGGTCCCGGTCGACGTCGGCCCTGGCGACGCGGTCGTGGGCGCCACCATCTGCGACGCCGGCCGCCTGGTGGTGCGCGCCACCCGCGTGGGGTCGGACACCCAGCTGGCCCGGATCGCCCGCCTGGTCGAGGAGGCCCAGACCGGCAAGGCCCAGGTCCAGCGCCTCGCCGACCGTGTCGCCGGTGTGTTCGTGCCCGTCGTGCTCGTGCTGGCGCTGCTCACGCTCGGGGTGTGGGCCCTGCTCGGCGACCCCGGCCGCGGGTTCGTGGCCGCCGTGTCGGTCCTGGTCATCGCGTGCCCGTGCGCGCTGGGCCTGGCGACCCCGATGGCACTGATGATGGGCACGGGCCGGGGCGCGCAGCTCGGCATCCTGATCCGGGGCCCGGAGGTGCTGGAGTCCACCCGCCGGGTCGACACGGTCGTGCTCGACAAGACGGGGACGGTCACGACCGGACGCATGGAGCTCGTCGACGTGGTGGTCGCCGCCGGCGAGGACCGCGACGACGCCCTGCGGACGGCCGGCGCGCTCGAGTCGGCCTCGGAGCACCCCATCGCGCGTGCCGTCGCCCGTGCGGCCGCGGCGCAGGGCGCCGTCCCGGCGGTCGTGGACTTCCAGAACCATGCCGGCCGCGGGGTGACCGGCTCGGTCGGCGGCCGCCGTGTCGCCGCCGGCCGGCCGACGTTCGTGCGTGCGCAGCTGGGGGACGGTGCCGCCGACCCGCTGGCCGGCCAGGTCGAGGAGCTCGCCGCCCGGGGCGCGAGCGTCGTGGCCGTGGGCTGGGACGGCCAGGTCCGTGCGCTGCTCGCCGTGGCCGACACGCCGCGCCCCACGAGTGCCGAGGCCGTCGAGCGGCTCCGGGCGCTGGGGCTGGAGCCCGTGCTGCTCACCGGCGACCAGGAGGCGCCGGCCCGGGCCGTGGCCGCGGCCGTGGGCATCGGCACCGTAGTGGCCGAGGTGCTGCCCGAGGACAAGGTGGCCGAGGTCGTGCGCCTGCAGGAGGCGGGCCGCGTCGTGGCCATGGTGGGCGACGGCGTCAACGACGCCGCCGCTCTGGCGACCGCCGACCTGGGGATCGCCATGGGCACCGGCACGGACGCCGCGATCGAGGCCGCCGACCTGACGCTGGTGGGCGGCGACCTGCGGACCGCCGGGGACGCCATCCGGCTGTCGCGCCGCACGCTCGGGACCATCAAGGGCAACCTGTTCTGGGCGTTCGCCTACAACGTCGCCGCCGTCCCGGTCGCCGCCATGGGCTGGCTCAACCCGATGCTGGCCGGCGTCGCCATGGCGGCCTCGTCGGTGTTCGTGGTGACCAACTCGCTGCGGCTCCGGCGGTTCCGGCCAACCTGAGCGGACTGCCGGACTGGGTAGAACCACCCTTGGACGTCCGGCGCGTTTTCTGCGACGCTGCACCCATGAATCCGTCGTGGGGGAACTCTGTCCGCAAGACGATGTGGGGCGCAGCCGCCGCATCCCTGGTCGCTGCCGCGGTGCTGCAGTTCGGAGGCGGGTCGCCCGTCGCCGGCGCCGCCCCGGTGTCCAAGACCATCGCCGGCACGTGCACCGGTGCGGACGCCGCCACCAACGGCCTCCTCGCCGCGCTGGGCGGCACCAGCCTGGCCGTGAACTTCGTGGTCTCGGGCGACGTGCCCCAGTCGCTCACCCCGGGCCAGACCGACGCCGCGGCGACCTTCAACTGGGCCGTGTCGCTCGACCAGGCGCTGGTGAACAAGGCGGGGGCCACCGGCCTGACCCAGATGACCATCCGCAACGCCAAGCTCGACGTGGCCGTCAGCGGCCCGACCTCGACCACCGCCGTGCTCGGCCGCCCCGGCGACGCCGTGCTCAACCTGGCGCTCAACACCCCCGCCACGCTGGCGCAGGGCCCGTTCACCGCGGCGCTCGCCGACATCGGCGACTCCGGGGTCGTGAACTTCAAGACCTCGACGGTGTCGTTCACCATCGCCGTGGCGCTCGCCGGCCGTGCCCTCGACCTGAACATCGCGTGCGCCACGCCGGCGCTCGTGGCCTCGTCGCCGATCAAGGTGGCGGGCGCCCCGGAGATCGCCCAGCCGATCGAGGCCAAGGCCGCCGCCTCGGCCGAGACGCCCATCGACGTGCTCGGCCAGTTCGTCAAGCCCGGCCGCACGGCGATCGTGCCCTCGACCCTCCGGGTCGTGGACGGCCCGGCCAAGGTCGTCGACGGCAAGCTCGTCGTGACGGCCGGCGCGGCCGGCACCACCACCTCGGCCACGTTCGAGGTCTGCGGCGAGCCGTTCAAGGTGGCCGACGCCGTCCCGGGCGTGAGCGAGGTCCAGCAGCTGTCGCTCGACCTCAACCTGGACGCCTTCAAGCGGGGCATCGCCTTCACGCTCAAGTCGGGCGACGAGGAGACGGCGCCCATCTGGACGGCCGAGCGCAACCTCCTCGGCTTCTTCTCGGGCATCGAGACCTCCGGCCCGATCCCCGCCAACTGGACCGACGTCGCCAACAACTTCGCCATCGGGACGCAGTACGTGGCGCCGCCGGCCTCGCAGATCCAGTCCGCCCTCGAGGCGCTGCCCAGCATCGGAGCCGGCAACGTCAAGGTCACCAAGACCTCGCCGACCCGCCCCGAGTACAAGATCGAGTTCATTGGCGGCAAGGCCGAGAAGGACATGCCGGAGCTCAAGTACGGCAAGTTCGCCTCGGTGCTCCCGCAGGAGACCCTGGACAGCCTGATCGGCCTGGCCGGCTCGCTCGGGAGCTCCTCGTCGGGCCCGACCACCACCCTTCCCGACGGCCTGACCCCGCAGCAGTACGTGGACCGTCTCGTGGCCGAGGCGGGCGACCTCGTCGCCGCCGGTGACTTCAACAACGCCGGGGACAAGCTGTCCGAGGCGATCCGGCTGAGCTTCTCCAACGCCCTGGCCAACATCAACGTGCAGGAGGTCGTGGGCTCGCTCACGGCGATCTTCCCGACGAAGCCGCAGGTCGCCACCACGACGCCGGGCACCGAACCCATCGCCGAGCAGTTCCAGGACCTCTGCGCCCAGGGTGCCGCCGCCGTGACGGTCGACGCC
>CAIYXG010000323.1 GCA_903930035.1 uncultured Actinomycetes bacterium
CCACGTAGATGTGGGGCACGTTGGTCCGCATGTGGTGGTCGACCGACCGGATCCACGCTCCGTCCATCTCCACCCCGGCGGCGTCGAGGCCGAGCGACTCGGTGTTGGGGACCGAGCCGATGGCCAGCAGCGCATGGCTGGCCGACACCGAGCGGCCGTCGTCGCACCGCACGACGACGCCGTCGTCGCCGACGTCGATGCCGGAGGCGCGCGCGCCCTTGAGCAGGTGGACGCCACGGCGGACGAAGTCGTCCTCGAGGACGGCGGCGACCTCCGGGTCCTTCCCGGGCAGGACCTGGTTGCGGGACACGACGAGCGTGACGGTGGCGCCCAGGCTGGTGAACAGGTGGACGAACTCCACGCCGGTCACGCCGGAGCCGACGACCACCAGGTGGTCCGGCAGCACGGGGGGCGGGTAGGCGTCGCGGGTGGTGAGGACGCGCTCGCCGTCCACCTTCGCCCACTCGGGCAGGCGGGGCCGGGACCCGGTCGAGACCATGACGGCGTCGGCCTCGAACGTCCGCTCGCCGTCGGCCGTGCCGACCACCACGTGGTGCTCGTCGACCAGGCGGCCGGTGCCGCGCACGATCTCGACGCCCTGCGAGACGAGCAACTCCGTGGTCTGGCGCTCCAGCCGCTCGGTGATCCCGGTGATGCGCGTGCGCAGCAGCTCGGGGTCCAGCGTGGGCATGGCCGAGACCAGCCCCATGCTGGCGGACTCCTCGATCTGGTCGAGGGCGTCGCCCGTCGCGATCATCGCCTTCGACGGCACGCAGTCCCACAGGTGCGCGGCGCCGCCGACCAGGTCGCGCTCGACCAGGGTGACCTGCGCACCGAGGCGGGCGGCGGTCGTGGCGGCCTGGGTCCCGGCCGGTCCACCACCGATGATCACAAAGCGGAGGGGCATGGCCGCAGGCTACTCACCCGTCCGACGGGGGCCGCCCCGCCGGACCGGGCCCGTCAGGTCCCGAGCAGCCGGGCGACGAGCTCGCCGAGCGGCTCACGGAAGTCGCGGGCCGGGGCGTGCCCGAGCGACCGCCACACCCGGTCGCCGAGCACCGAGTTGGCCGGCCGGGGCGCCGCCGGCGGCGGCACCAGCTCGGCCGTCGTGACGGGCACGACCCGTGCGGGGTCCTCCCCCGCGGCCTCCAGCACGGCGCAGGCCAGGCCGAACCACGACACGGTGCCCTGGTTGGTGGTGTGCACCACCCCGCCGGGGCGGTCCTCGGCCAGCTGCAGGAGCATCGGGGCCAGGTCGGCGGTGAAGGTGGGGCGGCCCACCTGGTCGTCGACGAACCGGAGGGTGGGCTGCTCCGCCGCGAGCCGCAGGACGGTCCGGACCATGTTGGGACCGTGCTCGCCGCACACCCACGACGTCCGCGCCACCGTCGCGGCCGGCCCGACCGCCTGCTCCCCCGCCAGCTTGGACCGGCCGTAGACCGACCGCGGCCGGGGCTCGTCGTCCTCGTCGTAGGGGCCGTCCTTGGTGCCGTCGAAGACGTAGTCGGTGGAGACGTGGACCAGGTGGGCACCCACGGCCTCGGCCGCCCGGGCCACGTGCCCGGCCGCCGTGGCGTTGACGGCGAACGCCAGCTCGGGCTCGGACTCGCAGCGGTCGACCGCGGTGAAGGCCGCCGTGTGGACCACGACCTCTGGCCGGACCTGC
>CAIYXG010000324.1 GCA_903930035.1 uncultured Actinomycetes bacterium
GCCAGAGGAAGTCCTTGTGCAGGCCGGCCGACAGGTGGTCCCACGGGAGCACCTCGTCCTCGGTGCGGTGGCGGTACGTGTACCAGTCGGGGTCCAGGCCGTGGGTGGCCATGGCCTCCTCCCACAGGTCGAGGCGGAAGCACTCCGACCACTCCTGGAAGGTGCCCCCGCGCCGCCAGACCTCCTCCACGACCCTGCCGAGCCGGCGGTCGCCGCGGCTCATCAGGCCCTCGGCGAGCGAGGCCCGCGGGTCGTGCCACTTCATCTGGACGCCCCGGCTCTTGCGGACGTCGTCGCGCAGCAGGTGGATCTTGCGCTGGAGCTCGACCACGGTGTTCTGGCCGAACCACTGGAACGGGGTGAACGGCTTGGGCACGAACCCGCCGACGGAGACGGTGACCGACGGGCTCTTGGTGTACTGACGGCCCAGCTCGACGCAGTTGCGGCCCAGCTCGGCGATCCCGAGGGTGTCCTCGTCGGTCTCGGTGGGCAGCCCGGTCAGGAAGTAGAGCTTCACCCGGCGCCAGCCCTGCGAGTAGGCCGACTCGACCGCCGAGTAGAGGTCCTCCTCGCGGATGAGCTTGTTGATGACCTGCCGCATGCGCCACGTCCCCGCCTCGGGGGCGAAGGTCAGCCCCGTGCGGCGCCCCTTCTGCAGCTCCGCCGCAATGCCCACGCCGAAGGCGTCGACCCGCAGCGACGGCAGCGACACCGAGACGTTCCCGCCGCAGGCCGGGTCGTCGATGATCCCCTTGACCACGTCCGCGATCCCCGAGAAGTCGGCGGTCGACAGCGACGTGAGCGCCACCTCGTCGTAGCCGGTGCGGCGCAGGCCCTCGGCGACCATCGTGCGGACCTGGTCGGCCGGGCGCTCCCGGACCGGTCGGGTGATCATCCCGGCCTGGCAGAAGCGGCAGCCACGGGTGCAGCCCCGGAACACCTCGACGTTGAGGCGGTCGTGGACCACCTCGGTCAGCGGCACCAGCTGGTTCTTGGGGTACGGCCACTCGGCCAGGTCGGCGACGGTGCGCTTCTCCACCCGCTCCGGCGCCTCGGGCCAGCGGGGCTCGACGGCCACGAGCCGCTGCCCCTCGTAGGTCACCTCGTAGGCCGACGGCACGTAGACGCCGTCCACCCGGCACAGGGCCCGGAGGACCGTCTCGCGCGGGGCGCCCCGGTGGGCCGCCATGACCTCCGTGATCTCCGAGACGACCTCTTCGCCGTCGCCCAGCACCACGAAGTCCAGGAAGTCGGCGAGCGGCTCCGGGTTGTAGGTGCAGTGGCCGCCGGCCACGACGTAGGGGTCGTCGGGGCCCCGCTCCGCCGCCCGCACCGGCACCCCGGCCAGGTCGATGCAGTTCACCAGGTTGGTGTACGTCAGCTCCGCGGACAGGTTGAACGCCAGCAGGTCGAACGCCCCGGCGGGCCGGTGGGTGTCCACGCTGAACAGCGGCACGCCGTGCGCCCGCAGCTCGGCCTCCAGGTCGATCCACGGCGCGTACGCGCGCTCGGCGACGGCGTCGGGCCGTTCGTTCAGGATCTCGTAGAGGATCTGGAGGCCCTGGTTCGGGAGCCCGATCTCGTAGGTGTCCGGGTAGACCAGCAGCCAGCTGACCTTCCCCGGGCCCCACTGCGGTTCGCGGGCCCCCGCCTCGCACCCGATGTACCGGGCAGGTTTCTGCACCCGGGACAGCAGCGGCTCAAGACGGCCCCAGATCGACTCGGACCCCGCAGCGAACCCAGGGTTCGGTGTGGGACCTAGCGACATGGTGAACCGGATACTACCGGCGGGACCCCCGCCGACGGGAAACCGGCTCGGGGACTGGGGTGTGGGCGGCCACCGGCGCCGGGCCGGTCACACGAACCGGTGCATGTGGACCGACTGGACCAGCCCCAGCGCCATGAACGCCGCCAGCATCGACGAGCCGCCGTAGGAGACGAACGGCAGCGGGATGCCGGTCACGGGCATGATCCCGAGCGTCATCCCGATGTTCTCGAAGACGTGGAACAGGAACATCGACATGACCCCGACGCAGACCAGCGTGCCGGCCGGCTCGGCCGACATCTGGGCGATCCGCCAGATCCGCCAGATCACGGTCCCGAGCAGCAGGATGAGCAGTCCCGACCCCAGGAACCCGAGCTCCTCCCCCGCCACGGTGAAGATGAAGTCGGTCTGCTGCTCCGGGACGTAGCCGCCCTTGGTCTGCGGACCCTTGCCCAGCCCGTAGCCGGTGATCCCGCCGGAGGAGATGGCGATCTGCGCCTGCCGGACGTTGTACGACTGGCCGTCCGGGCTGACGAAGTCGGTCAGGCGGTCCTTCTGGTACTGGTCGAGGGTCCCCGAGTTCAGGATCCCGGCCACTGCGACCACGCCCAGGACCATGAGCACGGCGAGGTGGCGCATCTTGACGCCGCCCACGACCATCATCCCCAGCCCTGCGACGATGAAGACGAGGGAGGAACCCAGGTCGGGCTGCAGCAGCGTCAGCGCGATGGGCCCGCCCATGAGCATCAGGGCGCCGAACAGCCGCCGCAGGTCCACGCGCTCCGCGGCGCCCAGGTAGGCGGCGATGGCCACGATCATCGCCACCTTGGCGAACTCGGCCGGCTGCAGCTGCAGCGGCCCCAGGCGGTACCAGCCCCTGGTCCCGTTGACGGTGGACCCCAGCGGGGTCAGGACGCCGGCCAGGAGCACCAGCGAGCCGCCGTAGACGACCGGCCACCACGCCAGGATGCGGCGGTAGTCGACCAGCGAGACCGCCGCCATCGCCCCCACGCCGACGACGATGAACGCCAGGTGCTTGACGATGAACGTCCCGCCGTCGGGCAGGTTGCGGGTCGCGCTCTGCACCATGACGGAGCCGATGAGCAGGACGCCGGCCACCGCGGCCAGCAGCACCACGTCCACGTGGCGCCACGGGGCCGCCAGGTCGGTCGCACGGAAGCGGCCGCCGTAGGACGACTGCGAGCCGGACTGGGGGGCGAGCATCAGCCGGGACCTCCTGAGCCGACGTCGCCGGAGACGAGGGCCACCTGCCTGGCCAGGTCGGCCTCACAGCGCGCCACCTGGTCCACCGTGCACGCGGGCACCAGGCGGTTCTCCGAGACCGGCTTCATGATCCGGAAGGCCAGCGGTGCGGCGACGTCACCACCGAATCCTGCCTCAGGGATGATGATCGAGATGGTGTAGCGGGGCGGGCTGCCGTCGACCGGGCCGAACCCGGCGAACACGGAGGTGTCGGCCTTGCCGGTGACCTGCGCCGTCCCAGTCTTGCCGGCCATCGGCCAGGCCGTCGGGCTGGCCCGCCAGGACTTCACCGCCGTGCCGGACCCGCTCTGCGTCACCCCGATGAGACCCTGCATGATCTTGAGGTACTGCTCGGTCGTGAACGGCACCTTGCCGAGCACCTCGGGCTCGAACCGGTGCACCAGCACGACGTTGTTGAGGGCGGCGGGGTCCACGCCCGGGTCCTTCGGACGCGTCACCGCCGTGGCGATCAGCGGGCGGTACTGCGTGCCGCCGTTGGCGAAGGTCGAGTACGAGCTGGCGAGCTGGAGCGGCGTCACCAGCACGTCGCCCTGGCCGATCGACGTGAGGATGTTGTCGCCGGTATACCAGCGGTCGGTGACGAACGCCTTCGGGTTGGCGCGGTAGAGCTCGCGCCGGCTCCGCGGGGTCGGGAGGCGGCCCGGCGCCTCGGAGGGGAGCTCGATGCCGGTGCGCTGGCCGATGCCGAACTGCTCGGCACCGTCCTGCAGCGCCGTCTCGCCCAGCTGGCCCTTGGCCTGCCAGAGGGCGTCGCCGATCCAGTAGTAGTAGACGTCCGACGACACGGTCAGCGACCGCGGCAGGTCGACCATGCCGAGCTTGGCGCCGCCGGCGTTGCGGAACGAGCACTTGCCCGCGTTGCAGCCCTTGACCTTGTAGGACCCCTGGTCGTAGTAGCGCTCGTTGGCCGGGGTGATGAACCCGGTCCGCATGGCCGAGTAGCCCGTGAAGAGCTTGAAGGTCGACCCGGGCGCGTACGTGCCCTGCAGCGCCCAGTTGAACAGCGGCCGGCCGTTGTCGGGGTTGTTCAGCTGCTCCCAGAGCTCGGTCGAGATGCCGTTCACCGTGATCGAGGGGTCGTAGTCCGGGTAGGAGGCCATGGCCAGCACCTGGCCGTTCTGCGGGTCCTGGATGACGACCGAGCCCTGCGGCGCCCGCAGCGGGTTGCCGTCGTTGTCGATCTTGTCGCGGACCGACCGGACCTTCGCCTCGAGCAGCTGCTCGGCGGTGTTCTGCATGTCGGCGTCGATGGACAGCCACACGTCGTCGCCGGCCTTGGCGGGCTTCTCGGAGACGACCGAGATCATGTCGCCCTTGGCGTTCACCTCGACCGTCCGGCTGCCGGGCGTGCCGCGCAGGTACTTCTCGAACGACCGCTCGACGCCGGCCTTCCCGATGGTGTCGCGGACGTAGTACGGCTTGGTCAGCGCCACGCCCGTCGGCGTGGTGGTCGAGGTCGTCGACGTCGCGCCGGGCACCTTGCCGCCCCGGGCCGCCAGCTCGTCCTCGTTGATCTCGCCGACGTACCCCACCAGGTGCGCGGCCAGCGGACCGTACGGGTAGACGCGCACTGCCCGCCGCTCGACCACCAGCCCGGGGAACCGGTGCCCCCGCTCGAGCAGGAAGATCTCGGTGTTCTCGTCGATGTCCTCGAGCAGCGGCACCCGCTCCTGGGGCGCGTAGCGCTGGTCGTCGTACTTCTTCTGGACGTCGCGGACCTTGGTGGGCACGCCCTGCGACGTGAGCGTCTCGGCCAGGTCCGCGAAGATCGCCTCGCGGCGGGCGGGGGTCAGCTTGCGGAGCGGCTCGCGGTCGAGGGCCACGACCACCTCGGTCCGGTTGTCGACCAGGATCTTGCCGTTGCGGTCGAGGATCCGGCCTCGGGGCCCCTCGACGTGGATCTGCCGGAGCCGGTTGGAGGCCGACGCCACCTCGAACCGCTGCCGGTCGATGGCCTGCAGGAACCACAGCCGGACGAACAGCGCCACGAACAGCGACAGCGCGACGATGCCGATGGCGGTGAGCCGTATGCGGTCGGAGTCGGTGTCCATCAGTAGTGGGTGTGGTGGGTGGTGCGCCGCGCTCAGCGGTAGCTGGTGGCCGGACCTGCGTCCTCGGCCCACTGGGCCAGGTACAGGACCGGGAGGCACACCAGGCCGTTGAACACCGCGACGATAACGACGATCTGGAGCAGCCGGGGGTCGCCAAGTGAGCCGGCTCCCAGCAAGTGCGCCAGTCCGGCGTAGAGCACCACCCCGGCGGCGCTCCCCGCCATGACGAGCCCGACCAGGATCCAGCGGGCCGACCGCATCAGGGACTCGCCGGCGACGCCGATCCCGAAGCCCACGAGCGAGTACGCCAGTGCCGACGTACCCAGCCGCCCCGGCAGCAGCAGGTCCACCAGGAGCCCCACGACGAACCCGACGGTGGCGCCGCGGGAGGGGCCGCCGATCAGGCCGGCCGCCACCGCCACGAGCAGCATCAGGTCCGGGTGGACGCCGAAGATGCGCAGGTCGCCCAGGAAGGCCACCTGCAGCACGAACGCCGTGCCCAGCAGCGCCGCCCAGCGGACGCCGACGCCCCTCACCGCCGCGCCCCGGCGCCGACGGACGGGGTCACCGCGGCGGGATCCACCGGACCACCTGGACCACGTCGAGCTGGCTGAAGTCGACGGCGTAGCGGACCAGCAGCTGCTGGGACCGCTCGGCGTCGTTCGGCGTCACGCGGTCCACCAGGCCGATCGGCACGTCGGGCGGGAGCACGGCGCTGTCGAGGCCGCTCGACAGGACCGCCTCGCCCTTGTTGACGGTCACGTCCAGGGAGATCCCCTTGTCGACCACGAACCGGTTGATCTCGCCGCCGCCGTGGCCGACGCCCAGCTCCTGGGAGGACGCGAGCCGGACCCCGACCACGAAGTCGGGCGAGGTGGCCAGCTCGACCTGCGAGGTCGTCGGGCCCACCCGCGAGATGCGCCCCACCAGGCCGGCGCTCGTCACCACCGGCATGCCCACCTTCAGCCGCCGGTCGGCGCCCTTGTCGATGGTGACCGAGAACGACCGGAAGTTGGAGTACGGCCCCAGCGTGACCCGGCTCATCTCCGTCCGGAGCCGGCCGGTGAACCCGATGTCGAGCTGCTCGCGCAGGCGCGTCAGCTGCTCCTGGGCGTTGCGGTTGCGGATCTTGTCGCCCCGGACCCTGGCCAGCTCCTCGCGCAGCCGCTCGTTCTCCTGCCGCACCCGCGGGTAGTCACGGATCCCGTGCCAGGTCGAGCGGAAGGGCGACGAGAGCCAGCGGCCGGCGCGCTGGATCGGGCCGGTCGCCTCGGCCGCACCGTCACGGGCAGGGGCGAACAGCGACCCGCCGCGTGCGTCGACCGTGACCAGGGTGATGCCGAGCAGCACCACGACCAGCAGCACGTAGCGTCCGCGCCGTCGGGGCGTGCCCTTGGACGGGAGCGGACCCGCCGGGTTCATTCACGGTGCGAGGCGAACAGCACCCCGCGCAGCGCCTCGAACTCCTCGAGGGCCTGGCCGGAGCCCAGCGCGACGGCCTCCAGCGGACGCGGGGCGATGGCGATCGGCATCCCGGTCTCGTTGGCCAGCCGTTCGGGCAGGCCCGTCAGCAGCGCCCCGCCGCCGGCCAGGACGATCCCACGCTCCATGATGTCGGCGGCCAGCTCGGGCGGCGTCTTGTCCAGGGTGACCTTGACGGCGTCGACGATGGCGGCGACCGGCTCCTCGAGTGCCTCGCGGATCTCCAGGGTCGACGTGACGACCGTCTTGGGGAGGCCGGTCACCAGGTCGCGTCCGCGCACCTCGGCCTGGAGCTCCTGGCGCAGCGGCCACGCCGAC
>CAIYXG010000325.1 GCA_903930035.1 uncultured Actinomycetes bacterium
CGACTGCCTGGCGGTCGCGGACTACCTGGCGGGCGGCGGGCTCGTGGACGGTGCGCGCTGCGTGATCCGCGGCGGCTCGGCCGGCGGGTTCACCGCCCTGGCGGCGCTCTGCGCCGGCCACGTCATGGCGGGGGCCTGCGTGCTCTACGCCGTGACGGACCTGCTCACGCTCGACGACGGCACCCACAAGTTCGAGTCCCGCTACAACGACGGGCTGGTGGGCCCTCGGCCCGGCAGCGAGGACCTCTACCGCGAGCGCTCACCGCTGATGCACGCCGCGGACATCGCCGTGCCGGTCCTGGTGCTGCAGGGCACCGACGACCAGGTGGTGCCGCTGGCCCAGGCCGATGCGCTCGTCGAGGTGCTGCGCGAGCAGGGGACGCTGCACGACTACCTGGTGTTCGAGGGCGAGGGCCACGGGTTCCGCCAGGCCGAGCACCTCGTGGCAGCCCTCGAGTCGGAGCTCGACTTCTACCAGCAGGTGCTGGACCTCGGCCGAGTGTCCTAGGACGTCACGCCGGAGCGGTTGAGCCGGACGCCGGCGGCCATGCCGGACCGGTAGGCGCCCTCGACCTTGGGCCCGTCGAACGCGTCGCCGGCCAGCACGAGCGGCCAGTCGCCGTCGACCGCCGTGCAGTAGGGCTCGGGCCACGTCGTGGTGGGGATCGCGTAGCGCCAGGTCTTGACCTGCGCCTCGAGCACCTCGGCCTCGCCGAACCACTCCGACGCGACGGGGAGCAGCTCGTCGAGCACCTGCTGGGGCTCGGCGCCCCAGAGGGCCCGCGAGGTGACGGGGTCGCAGTGGAGGGTGAGCGCCGGGAACTCCGAGACGCCCTTGGCCATGTTGTCGGCGACCCAGCTGAACGGCCCTTCGGCCAGCTGGACGCCACCGGGCGGCGGCACCGACGTCGGCCGGTCGAGCAGGACCATGAGGGCGATGGTCGGGTCGTAGTCGACGGCCTCGAGGCCGCCGCGCACGCCGGGGTCGAGGGGCACGCCGCCGGCGTCCATGAGGGCCAGGGACTGGGGTACCGGCGAGGTCAGCAGCACGGCGCCCGCCTGCAGCGACCCGCCGTCCCACGCGACGGTCCAGCCCCGGTCCGCCGGGGTCACGGACCGGACCTCGACGCCGCAGCGCACGTCCTCGAGGGCCTCGGCCAGGTACTTGGCCAGGCCGGTCATGCCGCCGGGCACCACGTAGCGGGGGTGGCCGTCGTCGGACCCGAAGCCCCGGC
This sequence comes from uncultured Actinomycetes bacterium, assembly GCA_903930035.1. Classification (GTDB taxonomy): domain Bacteria; phylum Actinomycetota; class Acidimicrobiia; order Acidimicrobiales; family Microtrichaceae; genus CAJANQ01. Next base: position 1,236 of record CAIYXG010000325.1, read on the forward strand.
ACCACTCGGTGGCGACGCCCTCGTCGAGCAGCTCCTCGACGAGCGCCTCCATCTCCGGCCCTCGCTGCGTGAAGAACTGGGCGCCGTGGTCCAGCCGGGCCTGGTCGATGCGGCGGGTGGCCAGGCGGCCGCCCACCGAGCGTCCCTTGTCGACCACGGTGACGAACCGCGAGTACGACTCGAGCAGCCGGGCTGCTGCGAGCCCGGCCACGCCGGCACCGACCACCAGGACGTCCACGTCGTTCACGGCGGGAAGGATGGCACGCCGGGGCGCCCCGGCCGTGTACTCGGTTGGCCGGGTCCGGGCACAGCGGGCAGGATGGCGCCCGTGCGAGTTCTGGTCACCGAAAAGATTGCCGACCCCGGTCTGGACCGGCTTCGTGATGCAGGTCACGAGGTGGACGTCCAGCTGGACCTGACCCCCGAGCAGCTGCTCGAGGCCGTCGTCGGCGTCCACGCCCTCATCATCCGCTCCGCCACCAAGGTGACCGCCGAGGTCCTGGCCGCCGGGACCGACCTGGTCGTGGTGGGCCGCGCCGGCATCGGCCTGGACAACGTCGACACGGCCGCCGCGACCGAGCGCGGCGTCATGGTGGTGAACGCGCCGCAGTCCAACACGCTGTCGGCGGCGGAGCACACGATGGCGCTCCTGCTGGCCAGTGCCCGCAACGTGCCGCAGGCGCACGCCGCGCTGGTCCAGGGCCGCTGGGAGCGGTCCAAGTGGGAGGGCGTCGAGCTCTCTGACAAGACGCTCGGGATCATCGGCCTCGGCCGCATCGGCAAGCTCGTGGCCCAGCGCGCCATGGCGTTCGGCATGCGGCTCGTGGCCTACGACCCCTTCGTGTCCGAGGACCGCGCCCGTCAGATCAACGTGACGCTGGTGACCCTCGACGAGCTCGTCGAGCAGGCCGACTTCATCACGCTGCACCTGGCCAAGACGCCCGAGACGGTCGGTCTGATCGGCAAGGAGATGCTGGCGAAGGCCAAGCCGTCCCTGCGCCTGGTGAACGTCGCCCGCGGCGGCATCGTGGACGAGGCGGCGCTGGCCGAGGCGGTGTCGTCGGGCCAGATCGCCGGTGCGGCGCTCGACGTGTTCGACACCGAGCCCACCACCGAGTCGCCGCTGTTCGGCCTGGACGGCGTGGTGGTCACCCCGCACCTGGGTGCCTCGACCGTCGAGGCCCAGGACAAGGCGGGCGACACCATCGCCGAGATGGTCATGCTGGCCCTCGCCGGCGACTTCGTCCCGTTCGCCGTGAACGTGTCGGCCGCCGAGGCGTCGGCCAGCATCCGTCCCTACCTGCCGCTCGCCGAGCAGCTGGGCCGGATCTTCGCCGGCCTGGTCGGGGCCACCGGGGCCAGCACGGGCCTGGACACGCTGGACCTGGAGTACCAGGGGCAGATCGCCGAGAACGACACCCGCATCCTGACGCTGTCGGTCCTCAAGGGGTTCTTCGGCGCCAGCTCGGGCGAGCCGGTGTCGTACGTGAACGCCCCGGCCGTGGCGGCCGAGCAGGGCCTGGAGGTCCGGCCGACGTCCACCACGACCACGCGCGACTACGTGAACCTCATCACGCTGCGCGGCGGCGACCACAGCCTCAGCGGGACGCTCGTGGGCCTGAACGCCCAGCCGACGCTGGTGATGATCGACGACCACACGGTGGACGTGCCGCCGGCAGCCAACCTGCTGGTGGTCCGCAACGAGGACCGGCCCGGCATGATCGGCAAGGTCGCCACCCTCGTGGGCGACGCGGGCGTGAACATCGACGACATGGCGGTGGGCGCGTCGGCCGAGGGGGCCAAGGCGCTCATGGTGGTGGCCACCGACCGTCTGGTCGACGACGCGACGCTCGCCGCGCTGCGCAACGTCGACGGCGTCCAGTCGGTCGCCGCCGTCTCCAGCTGACTAGCCGAGCGAGGGCATCCAGGCCGGACGCCCGGCCTCGAACGCAGCGATCGCGTCGGCGTGCTGCAGCGTGATCCCGATGTCGTCCAGGCCGTGGAGCAGGCGGTGCTGCACGGCGTCGTCGAGCGGGAACTCCACCAGCAGGTCGTGCGAGGTGACCTCGAGCGTGCGGTGCTCGACGTTGATGTCGACCACGAGCGTGGGCTCCTCGTCGACCAGGTCCAGCAGCTGCCGGCCGAAGTCGGCCGGGACCTGCACGGGCAGCAGCCCGTTCTTGGCCGCGTTGTTGCGGAAGATGTCGCCGAACCGTGGCGAGACCACGGCGGCGAAGCCGTACTGCTGGATGGCCCACACGGCGTGCTCACGGCTGGAGCCGGTGCCGAAGTTGGGGCCGGCGACCAGGATCTTGGCGCCGGCGAACTGCGGCTGGTTGAGCACGAAGGCGGGGTCCTCGCGCCACTCGCTGAACAGGCCCTCCTCGAAGCCCGTGCGCTCGACGCGCTTGAGCCAGTCGGACGGGATGATCTGGTCGGTGTCGACGTCGGAACGGTCGAGGGGCACCGCGGTGCCGGTGATGTGGCGAACTGCGTCCATGTCAGAGGTCCTCGGGGGTAGCGAATCGGCCGGCCACCGCAGAGGCGGCGGCGAGGGCGGGGGAGAGCAGGTGGGTGCGGCCGCCCTTGCCCTGGCGGCCCTCGAAGTTCCGGTTGGAGGTCGAGGCGCACCGCTCGCCGGCGGTGAGCTTGTCGGGGTTCATGGCCAGGCACATGGAGCAGCCCGGCTCGCGCCAGTCGAACCCGGCGGCGGCAAAGACCTCGTGGAGCCCCTCGGCCTCGGCCTGGTCCTTGACCACGCGGGAGCCGGGGACCACGAAGGTCCGGACGCCGTCGGCGACCTTGCGGCCACGGGCGACCTCGGCGGCGGCCCGCATGTCCTCGATGCGGCCGTTGGTGCACGAGCCGATGAACAC
>CAIYXG010000326.1 GCA_903930035.1 uncultured Actinomycetes bacterium
CTGGTACCCCCCCTTCTCTTTTCCTTCCTTCCTTCCTTCCGGGCGCCCGTCCGGAACCTCGAACCGCTGCGCGCCTGCGCAGCAGAAAGGACCTGCCATGAGCACCAGCTCTCCCAGCCCCGCCCCCACGTGTCCCGCCCCGGACGACTACGCCGCCTGGCAGCGGTGGGTCTGCCTGGTCGGCACCACGCTCATCGTCACGGGCGACCTGCACCCCGAGCGGGGCAGGGCGCTCGCCCAGCTCGGCCGCTGGGTCGACCACGGGGCCACCGGCATCATCGACTGCCGCGGCGAGTGGACCGACGAGGACTTCGTCGCCGTCGCCGCCCCGGAGCTCGACTACCGCTACGTGGGCACCGACGACGACGGCCAGGGCCAGGACGACGAGTGGTTCGAGGCCGGCTACCGCCACTACCTCGACCTGGTGGCCGACGGTGGACGCGCCGTCGTCCACTGCCACATGGGCATCAACCGGGGGCCCTCCATGGCCTTCGCGCTGCTCCTGTCCGAGGGCTGGGGCATCACCGAGGCGCTCGACGCGATCGCCGAGGCACGCCCCATCGTCGGTCTCATCTACGCGGAGGACGCCGTCCGCTGGTGGGGCCGCCGCAACGGCTGGACCCGTGAGCAGGTCCACGCCGGTGCGGCCGAGGTGTCGCGCTGGCACCTCACCAAGGGCATCGACATCGCCCAGGTCATCCGGGTCATCCGGCAGGCCACGCGGAAGGAGCTCGGATGAGCTCCGCCGCCGGCCTGCCGGCCCCCGACGACTACGGCGCGTGGCACCGGCTGCCGTGCGACGTGCTCGACCCCGACGGCGCCCACTCGGGCGTCGTCGTCACGGGCGACCTGCACCACGACCCCGACGTCGCGCTCGCACAGCTGTCCGAGTGGGTCGTCGGGGGCGCGGGCGGCATCGTCGACTGCCGGGTGGAGTGGAGCGACGCCGACCTGGTCGCCGCCCACTACCCGGACGTGACGTACGTGCACGTCGGCGTGGACGACGACGGCGGGCGACAGCCCGACTCCTGGTTCGACCAGGGCGTCGCCGGCGCCCTCGAGGTCCTCGGCCGGGGCGACCGCGTGGTCGTCCACTGCCACATGGGCATCAACCGGGGCCCGTCGATGGCCTTCGCGCTCCTGCTCTGCATGGGGTGGGAGGTCACCGACGCCCTCGTCGCCATCCGGACGGCCCGCCCCATCGTGGGCCTGATCTACGCCGACGACGCCATCAGCTGGTTCGGCCGGCGCGCCGGGTGGACCGTCGAGCAGGTCGCCGACGCCCAGGCCGAGCTCACGGCCTGGCTCGAGGGCGAGGCCATCGACGTCGACCACGTCATCCGACGGGTCCGGGAGGCGGACGGGTACTGACCCGTCCGCCCGCCCGGCCTGCCCGCGACCCACTTCCTGTCCCCCCCCTATTCCCCCCCCCAGAACAACTCAACGAGAGAGCGAGACGACATGACCAGCTACGAGTCCCCCACCACCCCCGGCCCCTCCGGCGGCGACCAGCTCGCCTGGGAGGCCTGGCCGACCCTCTTCGAGCACGTGGTCGGCGCGCCGTCGGCCGGACTGCACGAGATCGGGATCGACGAGGCCGCCGGCCTCGACGTGCCCTCCGAGCCCGTCCTCACCGTGGTCCACGACCCGGCCGGCAACGACACCGGCGAGACCTTCGACACGCTGTCCAAGGCCGACCGGATCGCCGCCTGGCTCCGGGCCCGGATGCCGCACCGCATCCGGTTCCTGGTCGGCGACCCCGTCCCGATGTCCGAGCTCGCCCAGACCCACGCGCCCGAGTACCTCGAGGCGGTGCGGGACGGCGAGCCCCGCGAGCTCGCCGAGTCCAGCGGCATGTCCTGGGACGAGCGCCTGTGGACCGCCGTCATGGCGTCGACCGCCTCCGTGCGCGCCGCCGCGCTCGCGGCGTGGGCCGGCCGCACGGTGACGGGGGCGACCTCCAGCGGGCTGCACCACGCCCGCTACGACCACGGGGCGGGCTACTGCACGCTCAACGGTCTCGTCGTGGCGGCCCGGGCGGTCCTGGCCGCCGGCGCCCGCCGCGTCCTGGTCGTCGACCTCGACGCCCACGCCGGCGGTGGCACGGCGTCGCTCATCGAGGGCGTCGACGGCATCGAGCAGGTCGACGTGACGGTCCTGGGCTACGACACGTACGAGTCGCGGCCCGACGCCCGCCTCGAGGTGGTCGGCGCCAAGGACTACCTGGACGCCGTCCGCCGGGCCCTCCGCTCGGTGGTGGACCCGGGCACGGTCGACCTGGTGGTCTACAACGCCGGGATGGACCCCCACGAGTGGGCCGGCGGTCCCGCCGGCATCACCACCGAGGTCCTGCGGGCCCGCGACCGGCTGGTCATGGAGTGGGCCGAGGCCCACGACCTGCCGCTCTCGTTCGTCATGGCGGGCGGCTACCGGACCGCCCGCTGGGACCTCGACGACGTCGCGGCGCTGCACGGCGTCACGTTCGAGGAGGCGCTCCGCTCCCTCGGGCGCCGCGCCGCCGCCTGACCGGGGCCCCGGCCCGCCGGAGCAGGACGAACCATGTTCGTTACGCTGCTCCGGTGGACCGGGGGACCCGCTGGCTGCTCCACGCAGTTGTTGCTGCGACGGGCGCTGCCGCGCTCGTGCTGCAGGTGACCTGGCAGCGGGTGGTGGCGGTCCGGACCGGCATCGACCTGGTGTCGTCGTCGATCACGGTCGCGGCGTTCCTGGCCGGGCTGGGCATCGGCAGCGTCGTCGGCGGCCAGCTGGCCGACCGGTTCGGCCGCACCGCCAGCGGGCGCTGGTACGCGGCCGTCAACGTCGGCATTGCCGCCACGGCGCTGGCCACCGTGCCGGCGCTCCTCCGGCTGGTCCCGCCCACCGCACCGCCCGCCGTCGAGCTGCTCTGCGTGCTGGCCATCATCGTGGTGCCCACCTCGCTGATGGGTGCCTCGTTCCCGCTCCTGGTCCGGGCCGTCGTCCCCGCCGTCGGGGTCGCCGGCACCGGCGTGGGCCGCCTCGCCGCCGTGAACACCCTGGGGTCGGCCGCCGGCGCCGTCCTCGGCGGCTGGGTCCTGCTCGGCACCTTCGGGGCCTACGGCGCGACGGTCGTCGCCGCCACCGTGGACGTGCTGGCGGGGCTCACGGCGCTCCTGCTGGTGCGCCGCGACCGGCTGTCGGCCGACCCTGCCGGTGCACCTGCCGCTGCCACCGACCCGCCCGCCGACCTGGTGGCCGACCCGGACCCGGCCGCAGGACCTGCGCCCGCCGCCGCGTCCCGCGCCTGGCCGTGGATGCTGCTCTACGGAGTGACCGGGGCGGTGGCGATCGGGCTCGAGACCGTGTTCTTCCGGGTCGTGGACGCCGCCGTGCGGTCCAACTCGTACACCTTCGCCGGGGTCCTGGGCCTCTGGCTGGTGCTCTACGCCGCCGGCGCGGCGGCGGGCAGCCGCTACGTCGGGCGCGTCGCGTCGCCCCGGACGTGGTTCCTGCGCATCGAGCTCGGGGTCGCCGCCGCGGCGGCGCGCACCGTCTCCCTCGTCGTCCGGGTCCTCCCGCGCACACCGCTGTGGGGCCCGTTCCAGGACTGGTTCAACAGCGACGGCCTGGCCGGCGGGATCGACCTGACCCGGATCCCGAGCACGGTGCTCGTGGCCGGGATCCTCCCCCTGGCGCTCATGGGGCTGCCGGTCGTCCTCATGGGCGCCGCGCTGCCGTTCGCGCAGCAGGTCGTGTCCCGCGACCTGGGCTCGCTCGGGCGGACGACCGGGCGGCTCACCGCGGCCAACCTGGCGGGCAACGTGGCCGGCGGCCTGCTCACGAGCCTGGTCCTGTTCGAGCTGCTGGGGAGCGGCGGGGCCGCCCGGGTCCTGGTCGCCACGCTGCTGGTGGCCGTCGCCGTCGGGGCGTTCGCCACCCGGGAGCCCGGCCGTCCCGAGGGGCGGCGGCCCGCCCGCACGGCGGCGGCCTTCGGCACCTGCCTCCTGCTGCTGGCGCTCATGCCGTCGACCACCCAGGTCTGGAGCTTCCTGCACGACGGCGGGTCGGTGGAGCTGGTGGTCGAGGAGGACCGGGCCTGCGGGAGCGTGGCCAAGGTCTTCGGGAACGGGGACGTCCAGCTCCTGATCAACGGCGCCGGGCAGAACGGCTACCCCTTCGACGACTTCCACGTGGCGCTCGGGTACCTGCCGACGCTGCTCGCCGAGGACCCCCGCCGGGCACTGGCCGTGGGCCTGGGCATCGGCTCCACGACCTACGGCCTGCTCGCCAACCCGCAGGTCCGCGACGTCACCACCGCCGAGCTGTGCGGCGGCAACGCCCGGATCGTGCGCCGGCTGGCGACGCCGGACCGGCCCGAGTTCGTCACGGTGCTCGAGGACCCTCGCCAGCAGCTCCGCACCGAGGACGGCCGCCAGGTGCTCCGGGAGCGGGGCGCCCCCTACGACGTGGTCGTGACCGACACCGTGCGGACCACGTCGGCGGCGAGCGGCAACACCTACTCGGTCGAGTACTACCGGATGGTCCGCGACCGTCTGGCCCCGGGCGGGGTCATGGGCACCTGGGTCCCCTCCGGCCGCGTGATGGCGTCGGTCCAGGAGGTGTTCCCCTACGTCGTGACCGGCGTGGTGGACGACTACGGCGGCTCGCGGTTCGTGGTGGCCAGCGACCGGCCGATCCGGCTCGACACCCAGGAGCTGCAGCGCCGGCTGGCCGCCGCCGACCTCCCGGCCGACCGCCGCGCCGCCCTGGCGAAGGTCGTGGACACCCTGAGCGACCGGTGCGACCCGTCGCTCCCCCCGGTGACCGAGTCCGAGCTCAACCGCGACCTGTTCCCCCGCGACGAGATGTTCCTCAACCAGCAGCCGGCCGGGTACGTCGACCGGTTCCGCTGCACGGACTGACCGGCAGGGCCCGTGCAGCTGCGCGTGTTCCAGGTCGACGTCTTCTCCGCCGCACCCTTCTCCGGCAACCCTGCCGCCGTGGTCCTGCTCGAGGACGACTGGCTCCCCGACAAGGTCCTGCAGGCCGTCGCGGCGGAGCACAACCTGTCGGAGACGGCCTTCGTGGCCCCGGCACCGACCGACGGCCCCAGGGCCGCGACGGACCTCGGGCTCCGCTGGTTCACGCCGACCACCGAGGTCGACCTGTGCGGCCACGGCACCCTGGCCGCGGGCCACGTCGTGCTCCGCCACGTCCGGCCCGACCTCCGTGCCGTCCCGTTCGCCACCCGCCGGGCCGGCCGGCTCGAGGTGCGCCGGGCCGACGGGGACCGCCTCACGGTCGCGCTGCCCCTGGACCCGCCCCGCGGCCCGGCCAC
>CAIYXG010000327.1 GCA_903930035.1 uncultured Actinomycetes bacterium
CGTCACCGGGTCCGCCGCGCTGGTTACCGGTCGGTAGGTTACCCACCGGTAACCCCGGGTGACAAGGGGCCCCGGCCCGAAATCCGCGGCGTGTGACAGGTGTCCGGAGGCACCGCCCGGCCCCGGGGCGGCGTGCGGCGCGCGGCGCGGCGTCAGGTGCGGCGGACGCGGGTGCCGTCGGGAGTGTCCTCGACGACCCAGCCCAGCGACACCAGCTCGTCGCGCAGCTGGTCCGACAGTCCGTAGTCCTTGGCGGCGCGGGCCTCGTCGCGGGCCCGGGCCAGCGCCAGCACGTCGTCGGGCACCAGCTCGGCCGAGGAGTCGCGCGGGTCCAGACCCACCGCCGAGAGCATCGACCGCCACGACGCCAGCAGCGGTCCGGCCGCACCGGTGTCGCCGGCGTCGAGCAGCGTGTTGATGCGCGTCCCGGTCTCGAACACCACCGCCATGGCCCGCGGCGTGTTGAGGTCGTCGTCCATGTGGTCGCGGAACGCGTCCAGGACCGACCCGTCCGGCGGCGCGTCCGGGAGGGCCTCGGTGCGGCGGGCCAGCGCGTCGATCGTCTGCAGGGTGGCCTCGGCCCGGCCGATGGTGGCGGGCGTGACCTCGACCGGCGAGCGGTAGTGCGCCTGCAGCACCAGCACCCGGTAGGCGCGGCCGTCGTGGGACTCGAGCAGCTGGGTCAGCGTGGTGAAGTTGCCGACCGACTTGGCCATCTTCTCGCCGGCCACCTCCACGAACCCGTTGTGCATCCAGTGGTGCGCGAAGTCGCGGCCCAGCGCCACGGCCTGGGCCCGCTCGTTCTCGTGGTGGGGGAACGCCAGGTCCAGGCCGCCGCCGTGCAGGTCGAACCCGTCGCCCAGCAGGTCCAGGCTCATGACCACGCACTCGGTGTGCCAGCCGGGCCGGCCGTCGCCCCACGGCGAGGGCCACGACGGCTCGCCAGGCTTGGACAGCTTCCACAGCGCGAAGTCCCCGGGGTGGCGCTTCTCCTCGCCCACCACGGCGCGGTCGCCGGCGCCGGCGACCAGGTCGTCGAGGGACTGGTGGGCCAGCAGCCCGTAGCCCTCGACCGCCTCGACCGACAGGTAGACGCCGTCGCTGGTCGTGTAGGCGTGGCCGCGGTCGACCAGCTCGCCGACCATCTCGACCATGCGGTCCACGAACTCGGTGGCGTGCGGGGTCTGGTCGGGCCGGAGCACGCCGATGCCGGCCATGGCGTCCCACCACAGGTCCTCGCACTCAGCGGTGACGTCCTGCCAGGGCCGCGACTCGGCGTTGGCCCGGTGGATGATCTTGTCGTCGATGTCGGTGATGTTGGAGACGTAGGTGACGTCGAGGCCCGACCAGGCCAGGTAGCGGCGCAGGACGTCGAACACCAGCGAGAACCGGCCGTGGCCCAGGTGGGGAGGGCCGTAGACGGTGGGGCCGCACACGTACATCGTCACGGCGCCGTCGGTGCGCAGCTCCAGCGGGCGCACCTCGTTGCGGGCGGTGTCGTGCAGGCGGATCACGGGGCGTGATGCTACCGGGACTGGGGTTTTCACCCGGGTCCGAAAGGTTCAGGCGGGAGCCCTGTGGGCCGATGGCCTCTTCGTGGACCGACCACCGCGCGTGCGCGTCAGCCCCTCGACCCCTGCCGCCGACCCGGCGCAGCTGGTGCTCGCCGTGTGCGGCGCGCCCCTGCTGGCCGAGGCCGCCATCGCGCTGGGCGGGCTCGGGGGTGCCGTGGCGCTGGCGCTGCGGCTGGTCGGGCTGGGCATCTCGCTCCTGCTCGTGGTCCGGCTGGTCGTGCACCCGCTCATCGCCTCGGCGGCGGCGGCGCGCCTGGAGCGCGACCACGCCGACGCCGAGCTGCGGGCGGAGCGGTCCGAGCAGGACTTCCGGCGCCGGTTCGCCCGGGCGCTGACCGACGCCGAGCCCGAGGCCGACGCGCTGCGCATCGGGCTGCGCGCCGTGGCCGAGCTCGAGCCCGACAGCGA
>CAIYXG010000328.1 GCA_903930035.1 uncultured Actinomycetes bacterium
CCGTGAGTCCTTCCTCGCCGAGTACCGGGCCCACCAGAACGCCGTCCGCGGCATCCACGAGCGCCTCTTCTTCGCTCCCCTCCTCGACACTCTGGCGGGTCACGGGGCCCTCAGCCCGGAGGCGGCCGAGGACCGGCTGGCGGCCTTCGGCTTCGCCGACGCCGAGCACACGCGGGCCGCCCTGCGCGAACTGACCAGCGGCTTCCGACGCGCCTCGCGCGTCCTCCAGGAGCTCCTGCCGGTGGTGCTCGACTGGCTCTCCACCACCCCCGACCCGGACCTCGGCCTGCTGCAGCTGCGGCACCTGGCCGAAGGTCGCAGCGCGTCCACGATGGCGATCACGTTCCGCGACTCGCCGGCGGCGGCCGAGCAGGTGTGCCGCGTGCTCGGGTCGAGTCGGTTCCTCGGGGACGCGCTCCTCCACCAGCCCGCGTTCGTCGAGGCTCTCCGCGACCCCGACACCCTCGCCCGGGTCGCCACCCGCGACGACCTCGTGACCAGCGCGCTCGAGACGCTCCAGTGGCGCGCCGACCCCGACGAGCGGCGCGCCGGACTCCGCCGGTTCAAGCGACGCGAGTTCCTCCGCATCGCCACCCGCGACGTCGTCGGACTCGCCCCGCTCGAGGAGACGGCCGGTGAGCTCAGCGCCCTGGCCGACGCCTGCGTCGAAGCGGCCTTGCAGGCCCTCGAACCCGAGGTGCCCTTCGCCGTGATCGGCATGGGCCGGCTCGGGGGTCACGAGCTCTCCTACGCCTCCGACATCGACGTCCTGTTCGTCTACGACGGCGACGGGGCGGCGGCCTACGAGGCCGCCAACCGCACGGCGACCGACCTGGTCCGGGAGATCGGTGCGACCACCGCGGAAGGTCAGACGTTCCGGATCGACGCCGCCCTGCGACCCGAGGGGACCCAGGGCGTCCTGGCCCGGTCGCTCGCCGGCTACCGGTCCTACTACGACGAGTACGGCCTGCCCTGGGAGTTCCAGTCGCTGCTCCGGGCCCGTCCCGTGGCCGGCGACCCCGACGTCGCCGCCCGGTTCATGACGATGGTCGAGCCGTTCGTGGTGCGCGACCCGTTCCCCGACGAGTTCGTCCGGGAGATCCGGCGGGTCAAGGTCCGGGTCGAGCAGGAGCGGATCCCGCCGGGCGAGGACCCCGAGTTCCACCTGAAGCTCGGCCGCGGCGCCCTGACCGACGTCGAGTTCCTCGTCCAGCTCCTCCAGCTCCGGCACGGGGCCACCCACCCGACCGTGCGGACGCCGTCGACCGTCGCCGGGCTCGACCGCTGCACCGCGGCCGGCCTGCTCGACGCCGACGACGCCGCCGTCCTGCGGGCCGCCTACCGGTTCTGCGAGCGGGCCCGCAACGCCCGCTACCTCGTCATCGGCCGCCCCGGGGACGCCCTGCCGGGCGGTGACGACGACGCCCGCATCGGCCGGATGCTCGGCTACACCCACCAGCCGCGCACCGAGCTGCGCGAGGAGTTCCGCCGGGTGACCCGTCGCTCCCGCCAGGTCTTCGAGCGCGTGTTCGGCGGGCGCTGATCGGACGGTCAGCCGGCGAGCGGGTCGTCGAGGCCGCTCAGGTCGCCCGGGACGTCGACGGCGTGGATTCGCAGGACGTCGAGCGGCACGAGCTCGAGCGCCCGCTCGTGGGTGGCGGCCAGCACCACCGGCGCCGCCGCACCGTCGTGGTGGGCCCGCAGCCAGTGGCGCGCCGTCACGCACCACCGGTCGCCGGGACGCAGGCCCGGGACGCGGTAGGCGGGCAGCGGCGTCACGAGATCGGTGCCGATCGCCGTCTGGTGGGC
>CAIYXG010000329.1 GCA_903930035.1 uncultured Actinomycetes bacterium
CGTCGTCGGGGAGGCCCTCGGCCAGCCCGGGGTCGAAGGTCTCCTCGAGCTCGTCGAGGTCCTCGTCGAGCAGCAGCTCCTCGGCGGTGATCTGGACCGTGCGGGCGTCCTCGTCGACCAGCGCCGAGAGCGTGCCGATCGCCCACTGCGGCTCGACGGGCTCGACCAGACCGGTCACGTCCCGGTCGGGCTCCGCGCCGCCCATGGTGCCGACCACCTGGGCCAGGTACCGGCCCAGCATGGCGACCTGCTCCTTCTCCAGCTTGAAGGACGTCACCGAGTTGCCCACCCGGGCCTGGAGGTAGAACGTCCGGGCGCCGGGCTCCCCGACGGTCCCGACGACGAACCCGTCGACGCGGTCGAACTCGAACTGCGCGCTCACGACGGGGCCAGCGTGGTGAGGTCGTCGCCGGTGGAGTTGACGGCCAGGACCACCGGTCCGCCGGCGGTGAACAGCAGGGGCGTCACCGAGCACGGCGACACCACGATCCGCTGGAACAGGTCCAGGTGCACCCCGGTGGCCATGGCCACGGCCGCCTTGATGGGGTCGGCGTGGGAGACGGCGACCACGGTCCCGCCGGGGTGGGCGCCCACCAGCCGCTCGAGCTCGTTCCAGATGCGCAGCTGCATCTCGGCGAAGGACTCGCCGCCCGGGAAGCGGAACCCCGACGGGTGCCGCTGGACGAGCTCCCACTCCGGCAGCCTGCGCAGGTCGGCCAGCTTGCGGCCCGTCCAGTCGCCGAAGTCGCACTCGAGGAGCCCCTTGGCCCGATGCACCTTGCGTCCCGTGGCGGCGCCGATGGGTGCCGCCGTCTCCCGGGTGCGCTCGAGCGGCGAGGCGTACACGGCGTCCACCTTCGGCAGCGCCCCGATGCGGGCGGCGGCCGCCTCGGCCTGGGCGACCCCCTCGGGGGCCAGGTGGAGGCCCGGTGCCCGGCCGGGGAGCACAGAGCCCGTGGTGGCGGTGCGGCCGTGGCGCACCCGCAGGACGAGCGTCGGGGCGGGCGGGGTGGGGCGGGACCGTCGGGGCACGGACGGAGCCTACGCCGGTGCCCGAAATGGGCCGAACGACTCTGTCAAGATAACCTCAAGAAGCCGACAATGGAGACATGATCTTGACGGAACGCACCAGCACCTCCTCCGACCGGGACACCCTCAGCGCCGACGAGCTGTCGAGACGGATCCCCGAGACGCAGGTCACCGCCGTGCCGAAGGGCCCGACGGGCCTGTGGCAGGCCCTGGCCGCCGCGGCGACCCGACGGCACCGTGCCGAGGCCGCACAGGTGCACGTCGTCGACGTGACGACCCGCCGCCCCGCCGAGGGCATCCTCGACCACCTGGGAGTGGACGTCGTGCCCCTTCCCGGCTGACCTCGCGCCGGTCCTCCCGCCGGCCACCCCGCTGCCGCCCGACCTTCCCCCTGGGGTCGGGCGGCGGCGCGTCCGGGGGGCGGGTGGCTTCGTGCCCGCCGCGGCCACCCGCTAGCGTGCAGGCGTTCCCGAAGGAGTCCGATGTCGTTCCGCCGTCCTGTCCAGATCGTCGCCACCATGGCCGTGCTGCTGCTCGGCGGGTCGGCCCTGTCGGCGTGCACCGGTGGTGAGCCCCGGCTCGGCGACTACGGCAAGCCCTCCGACCAGGACGCGAAGGACTACTACGACAACTTCATGTTCGGCTGCACCAACGTGGAGCCGGACCCGGCCGGCGCCACGCCGACCAAGGCCACCGCGGCGTACGAGCCGCCGCAGCAGGGCTACGAGGGCTTCGACTACTGCAAGTGCGTCTACGACGGGCTCGAGAAGAAGGTCCCGTTCGCCGACGTCACTGCGTTCGAGGACGAGCAGGCCAAGGCCACCAAGCAGGCCGACGGCTCGTACGACATCACCGTGCCCAAGAACATCCAGGCCGTGATGAACAGCTGCGCCGGCAGCAAGAACTGACGCCGGCCGGCGCTACTTCTTGCGGGGCTCGGGCAGGCCGACCCGCACCGACGCCTCCGCCGTGGCCGGCCAGCGGGCGCGGGACTTCTCGGCCAGCTTGCGCATGAGGGCGATGGCCCCGGGGTCCGAGTCGCCCGGCCGGGCCTCGATGACGCCCTCGGCCACCATCCGGTCGATGATCTCCCGGCCCAGCTCGGTCCGCACGATGGTGAGCGTCCAGTTGGCGTTCTCGCCGATGCCGCCGCACGAGATGTCGGCGTGCTCGGCGGCGAAGTCGGGGCAGTGCGTGCACCCGTCCCGCGTCCAGGCGTGGCACTCCTTGAGGTTGATCTCGTGGTACGCGCCGTCGTCCATCCAGATCTGGAAGACGCCCTTGATGTTCATCTTGACCATGTGCTCGCGGGCCAGGCCGTACTTGGCCCAGAACAGCTCCTCGAAGATGGCGTCGTCGAACGTCTTGGAGCACAGCAGGCCCAGGTTGAACACGATGGGCTTGGAGATCTTGCCCGCCTTGCGGGACCACATCACGGGCGGCACCGACGACTGGCAGCTCATCCCCACCAGCGCCAGCCGCTGGTGGCCGGCCTCCCGGGCCTCGTCGATCGCCAGCGTGTTGGCCGAGTAGGTGTAGCGGCTGCCCGCCGACTCGAGCACCTGCTCCGGCGTGGCGGCCACGCCCGGGACGGCCTTCCACGACGACTTGTCGCCCTCGAGGTAGCTCACCAGCGCGGCGTCGATGTAGTTGTGCTCCATCGCCCAGATGAGGATGGCCGAGACCAGCCCGCCGTCCTGGCCGGTCTCGTTGACGTGGTCGTCGGTGGCCCGCGTCAGGAGCACGTCGGAGTAGATGCCGGCCACCTCGTCGGGCTCGCGGAGCCGCCCGAACAGGTGGTCGTCGGCCTGGGCCTCCCAGATCGAGAAGCGGGGGCAGGCCCGCGTGCAGGTCGTGCAGCCCTTCTGGCCGTGGCCGCAGTCGTCGGGCCCCAGCTCGTCCTCCAGGTGGAACGGCGTGTAGCCGCCCTGGTTGTGGTCGTACCCGATGACGTCGTGCGGGCAGGAGATCACGCAGCCCGCGCAGCCGGTGCACAGGCCGGGGTCGATGACCTGGCTCTTCAGTTCCTTCCACTGGTGCAGCCAGCGGGTGGACTGGACCTCGTCGAGCTTCTCGGGAGCCACGGTCATGGCCGGGAATCTAGGTGACGCGGGGTACGTGCCGCCCACACCGTGCCGACGGCGGTCGGGTTGGCCGGAGGCCCGGCCGCGGGAAAGACTGTGGCCATGGACCTGACCTACCCCGCCGAAGCCGAAGCGTTCCGCGTCGAGATCCGCCAGTGGCTCGAGGACAACCTGCCCGACGGCTGGTTCGACGAGGGCTTCCGCCTCTCGGCCGACGAGAAGGAGAAGTTCAACGAGGAGTGGACCTCCAAGCTGTTCGAGGGCGGCTGGATCTGCGCGACCTGGCCCGAGGAGTACGGCGGCAAGGGCCTGACCACCATGCAGGGCGTCGTGCTGGCCGAGGAGTTCGCCAAGGCCCGCGCCCCGATGCGCGCCGACTTCTTCGGCGACACCCTGGTGGGCCCGACCATCCTCATGAACGGCACCGAGGAGCAGAAGAAGTACTTCCTGCCCAAGATCCTCGACGGCTCGATGCGCTGGTGCCAGGGCTTCTCCGAGCCCGACTCCGGCTCCGACCTGGCGTCGCTCAAGACCACCGCCGTGCTCGACGGTGACGAGTGGGTCATCAACGGCCAGAAGGTGTGGACCACCCAGGCCCAGTTCGCCGACTACTGCTTCGTGCTCGCCCGGACCGACCCGGACGTCAAGAAGCAGGCCGGCATCTCGTACCTGCTGGTGCCCATGAACCAGCCCGGCGTCGAGGTCCGCGGCATCGTCCAGCCCGACGGCACCGCCGAGTTCAACGAGGTCTGGTTCGCCGACGCCCGCTGCCCCAAGGACAACGTCGTGGGCGGCCTCAACAACGGCTGGAAGGTCGCCAACGACACCCTCACCTTCGAGCGGGGCATGTCGGCCACCACCGGC